>JANYGM010000258.1 GCA_025362415.1 bacterium | reverse complement strand
CCTGCATCAATGACAATAGTTTTCATTTTATACTTTTGTGGCGTATTTTTTGCTCACAATAAAAGTTATTCAAACACGCTCCAAAGATACACACGTAAAACTCCACGAGCGTGCCACAGTTGCCAATAAAAATAGTGCTGATTTGTTTATTTCAATACATTGCAATTCTTTGGACATCAAAAAAACACCAAAAAACAAGGCAGTAGCAGGGACAGAAGTTTTCATTATGGGCGCACACGTATCTGAAGAAAACCTTGCAGTTGCAAAACGTGAAAACTCTGTTATTTTGAAGGAAACTGATTATAAGAAAAACTATGGTGGTTTTGACCCAAATTCTCCGCAATCTCATATAATGCTGGTTTTGGAGCAAAACGCTTATCTTGAAAATAGCTTAAAACTTGCTGATTTTACAGATAGACAACTTAAAGACAAGGCAAAACGCACAAACAGAGGGCTAAAACAAGCAGGTTTCATTGTCTTAAAACAAGCTACAATGCCTAGTATGCTTGTAGAAATAGGTTTTATGACAAATGAAGAAGAGGAAAAATTTATGAATACAGTAGAGGGGCAAGAAATATTAGCCTCTGCGTTACTTAGAGCCATAAAAGATTATAAAAAAGAAATAGAAAGATAGATTTGAGGGACGAAATTAGAGGGACGAAGTACGAACATAAAATGTTTATTAGAGTTTTTATAGTTTGATTATCAAGTATTTAACAATAAATTGGCACTAAAAACCACCCCCAGCCCCTCCTTAGGAAGGATGGGAGCAAGATTCCCCTCCTTTTCAAGGAGGGGTTAGGGGTGGTTTTGATATTTATTTGTGCTAAACATTTGATTATCAAGTAATAAAAACTCTATTAAAATAACGACATTATATGATGTTTGTATTCGTGGGGTATAAAACCCCACGTTACTGATTTTTGGTTAAAATATGTACCTCATATCAGTAGTGAAGGGTTTTTATACCCTGCGTATTAAAATAAAGCCTACCAATTAATAATGTCGTTATCTAAGTTAGATTGATAAATTGTATTTTGAAATTTGTAGCCACTTGATTTATCAAGTGGTGTTTTGGTACAAAACAAGTGAGGTAGAACAATTTGGGTACAAAAATACTTTCTAGTGCATTTTGTTCTCTACCATTTATTTTGTCCCAAAACAGCGTTTTGATAAATCAAACGCCTACATAAAGTTTACAAATTAATAATGTCGTTATCTAAGTATTTTTATGCTTTCTTGTGCATAAGTGATAAAACTAAAATCCAAAAACCTGACAAAATAGCAGGTTTTCCATAAAAAACTGACAAAAAACACTTATAAATAGCATTGGCATAAAAAATGTAAAGAAATTGCCATTATAGTATTTTGTTATAAGTGAATTGTTATAACTATTGATGATAACTATTTTGTATTCATTTATAATTCACAATTCACAATTCATAATTCACAATTACTTATCTAAATTTTCTAAAAAAATGGCTAAAAAGCTCAATATTACGCCACTCTCCGACAGAGTGCTTGTAGAGGCTGCTGTGGCAGAAACTAAAACTGCATCAGGCATTATTATCCCTGATACTGCAAAAGAAAAACCTCAAAAAGGAACTGTTGTCGCAGTTGGTGCTGGCAAAAAAGATGAAAAAATGACCGTTAAAGTAGGTGATAGCGTACTTTATGGCAAATATTCTGGTACAGAAATCACTGTTGATGGCAAAGAATACCTCATTATGCGTGAGTCTGATATTCTTGCAGTTGTTTAGTAATTCTATAGTAATTCTATAGTAATTTTCTATCCAATAAATTAAAAAATTAAACCAAAAATTATAATCATTTTTATGTCTAAGAAAATATATTTTGACGCAGAAGCAAGAGAAAAACTCAAAAAAGGGGTTGATGCACTCGCTAACGCAGTAAAAGTAACATTAGGTCCAAAAGGAAGAAATGTTATTATTGATAAAAAATTTGGCGCACCTGCTATCACCAAAGATGGGGTAACAGTAGCTAAAGAAATTGAATTAAAAGACCCTATTGAGAATATGGGCGCACAACTTGTCAAAGAAGTTGCTTCAAAAACAGCAGATATGGCAGGTGATGGTACTACAACAGCAACCGTTTTGGCACAAGCTATCTACAATGCTGGTTCTAAAAATGTGGCTGCTGGTGCAAATCCAATGGATTTGAAACGTGGTATTGAAAAAGCAGTCGTAGCCGTTGTAGAACACCTTAGAAAGCAATCTAAAACAGTAAAAGATAGCAAAGAAATAGCGCAAGTAGCTACTATTTCTGCTAATAGTGATGAAGAAATTGGTAAAATGATTGCCAACGCAATGGAAAAAGTAGGTAAAGAAGGTGTTATTACTGTTGAAGAAGCAAAAGGTACTGAAACTGAAGTAAAAACAGTAGAAGGAATGCAATTTGATAGAGGTTTCCTTTCTCCTTATTTCGTTACTGATACAGAGAAAATGGAAGTTCTAATGGAAAAACCTTTCATTCTGGTTACAGAAAAGAAAATTTCTTCTATGAAAGAAATCTTGCCTGTTTTGGAACAATGCGCTCAAACTGGTCGTCCTCTTTTGATTATTGCAGAAGATGTTGATGGTGAAGCACTGACAACACTTGTAGTAAATAAAATTCGTGGTGCGCTGAAAATTGCTGCCGTAAAAGCTCCTGGTTTTGGTGACCGCAGAAAAGCTATGTTGGAAGACATTGCCATTTTGACAGGTGCAGAAGTTATTTCTGACGAAAAAGGTTATTTGCTTGAAAATGCAGCAGAATATCTTGGAACAGCTGATAAAATCATTGTGGACAAAGATAATACTACTATTGTAAACGGAAAAGGTAGTGCAGATGCCATTAAAGGACGTGTAAACGTGATTAAATCTCAAATGGAATCTACAACATCTGATTATGACCGTGAAAAATTGCAAGAACGTCTTGCAAAACTTTCTGGTGGTGTGGCTATTTTGTACATTGGTGCTGCTACAGAGGTAGAAATGAAAGAGAAAAAAGATAGAGTTGATGACGCTTTGCACGCTACACGTGCAGCCGTAGCAGAGGGCATTGTACCAGGTGGGGGCGTTGCGCTGATACGTGCTATTGAGGCATTAGACAAAATCAAAGTAGAAAATGAAGACCAAATGACAGGCGTAAATATCATTCGTATTGCCCTAGAAGCTCCTTTGCGTACTATTATTGCAAATGCAGGCGGAGAAGGCTCTGTGATTGTCAATAGAGTGAAAGAAGGCAAAAAAGACTTTGGTTATAATGCTAGACTAGATAAATTTGAAAATATGTTTGAGGCTGGTATCATTGACCCTACCAAAGTAACACGTTTGGCACTAGAAAACGCAGCATCTATTGCAGGACTTCTTTTGACAACTGAATGTGTGATTGCTGATGATCCAGAAGATGACAAAGGAAACCCAATGGGCGGAATGGGTGGCGGTGGAATGGGCGGAATGATGTAATATTGCGCTTTTCTTAGTTTTTTATAGATAATCTCCTTTATTTCAAAGAAATAGAGGAGATTGTTTTTTGTAAAATATATTAAAAAATATAATTGAAAAAGTGGGAAAATGGAGAAATTAGACAAACTCAAAGAACTTCAACGCAAGCAACTACTTGCTTGTGAGGCTTTTATCCGTAGAGCAGTAGAAATTGATATGCCTTTTATGCTCAAAGGAAGTTATATCACACGTCAATATTTTGATAATATAAACGACAGAATCCCCAATGATTTAGATTTTGTGTATTTGCATTTACTTAGTAATGAGCAAATTGCAGAAAAAGAATTTACAAATTGGACAACACTTATTACAGAATTATCATTAGACGACAATGTCAAGTTTAATAGTTTTCAGAAAAATCTTTTTTGGAGATGTATTGATTATGCTATGGCGGATGATTTCCCGACAGTTAATACAGATTTGATTGCTATAGTAGAAGGTGAAGAAATAAACCTTTCGTTGGATATTTCTTTTAATTTGGACATAGACCAAGAGCCTATTCCCCTGCTTTACACGCCTTTGGAAGGTGAGCCTTTTATTATCCCAAATACGCCTCCGCTTGCCTTGCAAGTAGCGTGGAAACTGCATCAGTGCCTTGTCAGACCACGTTTTAAGGATATGTTTGATTTGATTTATTTGCTCAATCACAAAGATTTTAGGGCATCTTCTCACAATGTGTATTATGCTTTGCAAACCCTTGTGAATGAGTGTAAAAGAGATAATGTTGATATTCAAAAATTAGCTTTTTTGATAAATGGCAACATTGCAGCACTTTATACATATATGGAATTTGGCAAAAAAATAATATTTGAAAAAGAATGGAAACAATTTCGTTTTGAGAGTAGTTGGGGTGATAGTTTGTCTGATATTACTTCTGATCACAATATAAGTGAAGATGTTTTTGAGTTTGCAGAAAGGCTTAAAAATGCGTTACAACAAGCTGGTTTTCTAGTTGAAACACTCAAAAAACTACCAAAACCAAAAAAATAGTTTCAATTACAAATTTCAAATTACGAATTACGTTATTTTCCGTAATTCGTAATTTGAAATTCGTAATTGTTTATTCGCTATACGCCAAACCACGCAATCCGCTTACTTCTACTTGGTGTTTTTCTATTAGCATCTCAATAATACCTTCTTTTAGCCCTACGCCAGGCGTTATCATTTCCTTGACTTTTGCCCATTTCATAATAGCAAGATAGACGTTAGACGCAGGCAAAATTACGTCTGCTCTATCAGGATTTAGGGCAAGTTCATTGATGCGGTACTCCAAAGAAGTGCCTTCTAGTTGCTTTTGGACATCTTCAATGTCTTTTACGGTAATAATTTTCTTTTCTTTTCCTTTGACCATAGCCGCAATTTTGTTGATATTCCCACCAATACCAATGCCTGTTAGCTTTGGTAAAACCCCTTCTATATGATTTTCTACCCATTCCTGCATATCTTTCCAAACGGATTTATCTACCGCATTTTGCAAAAGGCGCACAGAACCAATTTCAAAGGATTTAGAAATAATTAGTTCTCTCTCACAAAACAAACTAATTTCTGTACTTCCGCCACCTACATCAATGTTGAGGTAGTTTTTGTCGTCCATATTGCGTAAAATAGCCTTATTGACGTATTCACTTTCTTGGTTTCCTGTAATAATAATTAGGTTTAAGTCTAATTCTTGCTTAATTTTTTGGACTATTTCCACACCATTTTTGGCATCACGCATAGCAGAGGTAGCACACATTAGATAATCATCAACCTCGTGAAGTTCCATAAGGAGTTTACACGCTCCAAAAAATTTCATTATATTTTGCTCTTTTTGCGGACTGATATATTTATCTTTGAACACATCTTCCCCCAAACGCAAAGGAAAACGGATACTTTCCAAAAGTTTAAAATCAATACCACTTCTTTTAGTAATTACACGGCAAATCTGCAAACGAGCAGCATTAGAACCAACATCAACAGCAGCTAATTTCATACATTTTTAGTTAATAATTTTATTAAAATAGTTTTATTTAATTGTTATTTTTTATATTTTACATCATATATCACACATCACTCAAAAGGTATTCTTTTTTTGCATTTTCCAAAAAATTAAAAATTTCTTTGCGTTGGGCTACAAGTGTGCTTATAAGTGTATTTTTCTTATAAAAGATAGAAATAAATTGCCAATTTTCTTTTACATTTTCAAAGAAAGCAGTATAAAATAATGCAAAAAAGCCACTCAAAACCATCAATACAAAATAACCTAACAACCACAAGAAATTATGTAGCCAAAACGTCTGCACCGCCCACAAAACTACACAATAATAACTAATAAAAGTAAAAATTCCACTTGCAAGCATAATAGGCGCAAAAAAAGTTTCATCATCTGTTATTTTACGTGAAATAATGCTTGGTAGCTTATAGGGCAAATAATTGTTTAGGAAACCAAATACAAAAAACGGAAAACAAACCGTCATAAAAAGCATAGAAAACAAACTAGAAACTAATATATTTTTATTTTTTTTGGACTGACTAAAAACAGCATCAGAAATTTTTAGTTTTTGGAGATTTCCAAGATAGCTGTCTAATTTTATTTTGAAATTATCCAAAACTTTTGGATTGGTTGCCTCAAAGTATTTAGCAGCTTTTACAATGTGTTTGGTGAGTTCAAAATCTTTTATTTTTGTATCTAAAGAAATATTTTCATCTTCAAAAAGTCGGTTTTTATAGATTTTTTCAATGTTTTGAATAAATTTATCTTCTGCCTCATCATCTGTAACAATCATTAATTCTAATAATTTTTCTCCAATTTTCTCTGTTAATTCTTTGACAGGATTAGATTTTTGAGAAGAATTTTCAGCATTATTAACATTATTTTCTATTGTTTCCGAAGTTTCAGGATTGTACTTTTCCTTGAAATCTTTTAGACTTATAGGCTCACCTATATTGATAAAAACTTCACTTCTAAAACGAGTAGCGTCAGAATAATTAACACCAATAGGCAAAATTTGCAAATTTAATTCAAAATTATTCTCAAATTCTGCACCTAATGCAATACGTGCCGTACCTGTTTTTAACTCTCTCAAACGCCTTTCTATGATACTACTTCCCTCTGGAAAAATCAAAATAGTGCGTTTTTTGCCTAAATATTCATAACAAGTAGAAAATGCTTTGTTGTTTTGTTCACGCATATTTACGCCTACATTTGCGCTGGCATCAGCTTTGCGGTAAATAGGCACCATATTAAGTTGTTTAAAAAGGATTTTCGTTATCTTATTAAAAACGCCTCCATTTGCCAAAAAATACACTTGTTGGTTGAGAAGATGCGCAATTAGCATTGGATCCATAAAAGTATTTGGGTGATTAGCCACAATCAGAAGTGGCGCATCAGTACGCAAAAGATGCTTATTATGTACCAAAATACGCTTAAAAAATACTTTTAAGCCAACACTAAGAATAAATTTGAAAAAGTTATAAATCATTTTGATATATGATGTGTGATGTGTGATATATGATGTGTGATATATGATGTGTGATATATGATGTATGATGTGATGTATGATGTAAATACATTGTTTGTTACTATTTCACTATTTTGTCCCATAAAATATATCATACATCATACATCATACATCATATATCATATATCATACATCATACATCAAATTAAGCTCCTACTTTATCTTTCTTTTGTTCTTGTGTATTATTGATATTTTCTTCTATGTATTGAATAATAATACTTGCAATATCTTGTTTGGTGGCTTTTTCTATGCCTTCAAGTCCAGGAGAGGAGTTTACTTCTATTACGAGAGGTCCTCGTGTGGAAGGTAACATATCTACACCTGCAATGCCCAAACCCAATGATTTTGCTGCTTGTATGGCTACTTCTTGCTCCTCTGGTGTGAGTTCTATGGCTGTGCCAACACCTCCTCTGTGCAGGTTTGAACGAAATTCACCTGTTTTCCCTTGCCTTTTCATTGCACCAACCACCTTGCCACCTACCACAAAAGCACGTATATCAGAGCCGTTAGCCTCTTTTACAAACTCTTGTACCAAAATATTAGCATTAAGGTTATAAAAAGCCTCCAAAACAGACTTTGCAGCCGTTTCATTGTCCGCAAGAACAACGCCTAACCCTTGTGTACCTTCCAACAACTTGATAATCAGAGGAGTACCACCAACTTGTTTGATAAGATAATCAATATCACTAGGATAATTAGCAAAAGCGGTTTTAGGTATGCCTACGCCTGCTTTTGAAAGAATTTGCAAGCTACGCAACTTATCACGAGAGCGGATAAGAGCCAAAGAACTAACTGGCGTAAATACTTTTTGCATTTCAAATTGCCTTATAATAGCACTTCCATAAAACGTCACAGAGGCACCAATACGTGGAATAATAGCATCTATTCCTTCTAAAGAATGGTCACCAATGAAAACACTAGGATTATCTCGTTCCATCACCACATAGCATTTGCAATGGTTAATAACACTGACCTCGTGTCCTCTTTGTTTTGCAGCCTCAACCAAGCGTTTGGTAGAATGAAGGCTTGCTTTGCGTGAAAGAATGGCAATTTTCATAAAAAATGGGTTAAGATTAGCTTAAAAATGAGCTTTAATTTTTGGTCAGAGTTTGGTTAGATTATTCTTTTTAGATAATTATAGCAAAAAATGCTTTAAATTGTTGATATATATGTTTCTCTAGGTTATTCGCATCTAATTTGGTACTTTCTGCCATTTTATATGTATAAATATGGCAACTGTTTAGATTGTCTAAATTAGCTTCGTCAAAAAATGTGTTAATCTCCCATAAAACATACCACTCCAAATTCAACACAAAAATACAAAAAAAAACAAAATAATAGCCGAAATAGTAAAAAACTATTTTGAAAGCAAGTACCAAAAAGAACTTAGCATTTTTTGGGTACGACCCATAGCGTATTTATTGCAATTTTATGCTTAATTTTCTCAAAATTATGAAAAGTAAATTAGGACGTTATTTACAATGTATTACTAACCAGAGAAGGTTTACTTGAAAAAAATGGTGTAAACGACCGTTAAATAAGTACGAGTTAAGAGGTACGAATGTAAAAAACAAAAAAATAAGTTTTTTAATTCCTATTTAGCAACGACTAGCTATCACAAATTTTTGATAAAATTTGTTCCTTGTCTTATTTTTTCTTACATTTGTACCGAAATTTAGGACATACTATTCTAAAGTAAAAATCTAAAATAAATCTAATAATAAAAATGGCTGATACAACCGCAAAACTCCCTTATAAAGTAAAAGATATTGCCCTAGCAGAATGGGGACGCAAAGAAATCTCTCTTGCAGAAGCTGAAATGCCAGGTCTTATGGCACTTCGTGCAGAATTTGGCTTAGTAAAACCACTTAAAGATACACGCATTGCAGGTTGTCTGCATATGACTATCCAAACGGCAGTTCTTATAGAAACACTTGTGGCACTTGGTGCAGAGGTTTCTTGGTCATCTTGTAATATTTTCTCTACACAAGACCACGCAGCAGCAGCAATAGCCGCAGCAGGTGTTCCTGTTTTTGCTTGGAAAGGTATGAATGAAGAAGAATTTGATTGGTGTATTGAACAAACTTTATATGCTTTTGAAGGTGGAAAGCCTTTAAATATGATTCTTGATGATGGTGGCGACCTTACAAATATGGTACTTGACCGTTTCCCTGCGCTTGTGGCTGAAATCAAAGGTATTTCTGAAGAAACAACTACAGGCGTTCACCGTTTGTATGAGCGTATGAAAAATGGCAAATTGCCTCTTCCTGCTATCAATATCAATGATTCTGTAACAAAATCTAAATTTGATAACAAATATGGTTGCCGTGAGTCTTTGGTAGATGCTATTCGTAGAGCTACTGATATTATGATGGCTGGTAAAGTAGCGGTTGTAGCTGGTTATGGTGATGTGGGGAAAGGTTCTGCGCAATCTTTGAGCAGCCAAGGTGTGCGTGTAATTGTTACAGAAATTGACCCAATTTGTGCGTTACAAGCAGCAATGGACGGTTATCAAGTGCTTAAAATGGATACAGCTATTCCTTTGGCTGATATTATTGTTACGGCAACTGGAAATATGCATATTGTCGTTGAAAAACATTTTAGAGCAATGCGTCATAATGCAATTTTGTGTAATATTGGACACTTTGATACTGAAATTGATATGGCTTGGTTGAACAAAAACTATGGCGCATCAAAAGACGTTATCAAACCTCAAGTAGATAGATATACTATTGATGGTAAAGATATTATAGTTTTGGCGGAAGGTCGTTTGGTAAATCTTGGTTGTGGAACTGGACACCCATCTTTTGTAATGTCTAGCTCATTCACTAACCAAGTGCTTGCACAAATGGAACTTTGGATGAACCCTGGCAAATATGAAAATCAAGTTTATGTACTTCCTAAGCACCTAGACGAGAAAGTAGCTTATCTTCACCTTGCAAAAGTTGGTGCAGAAATAGATGTACTTACTTCAGACCAAGCGGAATATATTGGCGTTGCAAAAGTAGGTCCTTTCAAAAATGATGCCTACAGATACTAAGTTTGAAGTTTGAAGTACGAAATTTTTGAATAATAAAAAACGTGTTAGATTGATTTCTAACACGTTTTTTTATTATTACCTGAAGTTACACAAAGTTAATAATTCTTTCAAGTTAAACCTAAACAGTTAGATAACGACATTGATAAATTGTATTCAGCCCCAGCGGGGCAGTATATTTATAGGAAAATTAAGTGTATTTTGTATTCCGCTCCAGCGGAGCGAGATATTTATAACAGTATGATTGTTTTTATAAGTAGCTTCTACTAATTAGTCTATGTTATTGGGAAAATCAGTAGTCGTTGTTTGTGAAGACACAAACAACGGCATTTTTAGCATTTTATCAGAATTTTGAATAACATAAACTAATTCCAGAAACCTACTTAACTCTTTGGTTTATCAAGGATTACGAAAAAATAACAAATTAACAATGTCGTTATCTAAGTTAGTAATAAGTTGTAAATAAAATTCTAATTTTGTATTTCTTAGTGTGTATTTCTTAATGAACTTAGTGTTAAAAAGAAGCGAACTAGGAAGTTATTTGCAATCTATTACTTACAAAACTATTTTCATTATTTAGACTTTTTTTGCTCATTTAGCAAACACAATTTTTCATTTTTTTGATAAAATTCCAATTAAGAATATAAGCAAAAAGCAGGCTAGTGCAACCTACACCAATAGAAATAAATTCTATATAACTAATCTCGTGGAAAATATGCCCTAAACTAAGCACGCCAAAACCTAATAATGCCAATATTATTGGAGAAAATTGCTTGTGTATGCGTCTATCACGGGTGAGCAAATACGCAGAGGTACACGCCCCAGTGAGTAACATTAACCATTCAAAAATTTCGGAAGAGAAGAAACTTTGCCCTAAAAATGGCAGCAAACTGACCAAAAATGGCAATGCAATGCAATGAATAGCACACAAAAATGGTAACACCAACCCAAATTTATTGGTATTTTCAGAAGTGTTAGTAGAATTTATTTGTGTTTTCATTTTTGGGTGAAGATAATAAAATTTCGGAATGGAAATAAAATAATTTTATAGCTTGATAATCAAAGTTTTAAATTCGTACCTCGTACCTCTTATTTCGTACTTGTTCCTTTGAGTTACTTTATTAAACAATGTTGCAAATATAATAAAAGTTCAACAATGTTGCAAATATAGTGTGTTTTTTCTTTGATTTTTTCTTTGTTTTTTCTAATATCTCACGAAAAATCTTAAAAAAATACTACCTTTGCAAAAAAATGTAAAGCATCTTCCAATCCCCAAAAAAAATCTAATAAAAAAAGTCTATGAAATATAAACGCATCTTACTCAAACTTAGCGGAGAAGCACTTGCTGGAGACCGTCAAGAATACGTAATTAATCCTCAAAAACTAGAACAATATGCCCACGAAATTAGTGAGGTAGTAAAACTTGGCATACAAGTAGCAGTTGTAGTTGGTGGTGGCAATATTTATAGGGGTTCTGAAGCCGACAAATCTGGTATAGATAAGGTACAAGGGGATTATATGGGAATGCTGGCAACTGTTATCAACGGTATGGCAATGCAAAATGCCATAGAAAAACAAGGTTGTTTTACTCGTTTGATGTCTGCGCTTAAAATGGAACAAGTTTGTGAGCCATTTATTCGCAGGCGTGCTATTCGTCATTTGGAGAAGGGAAGAGTCGTTATTTTGGCAGCAGGCACAGGAAATCCATATTTTACAACAGATTCCGCAGCAAGTCTAAGAGCTATTGAAATTGAGGCTGATGTAGTTTTGAAAGGTACAAAAGTTGATGGTATTTATACAGCAGATCCCAACAAAGATGCTAATGCAGTGCGTTATACACATGTTTCCTTTGATGAAGTCTATGAAAAAAATCTTAATGTGATGGATATGACTGCCTTCACACTTTGCAGAGAAAATAATTTACCTATTATTGTTTTTGACATCAATAAAATAGGTAATCTTAGCAAAATTATGCAAGGTGAGCAAGTAGGCACACTTGTAACCAGAGAAGGTTTGCTTGAAAAAAATGGTGTAAATGACCGCTAAGGAATTAGAAATTGTAATTAAATATAATTTCATATTTTTACGGAAGTGTTATAATTAGTTTTGCTACCGTACACTTAGATAACGACATTGATAAATTGTATTCAGCCCCAGCAGGGCGTTATATTTATAGGAAAATAAGTGTATTTTGTATTCCGCTCCAGCGGAGCGAGATATTTATGACACTATAACTATTTTATAGCCCTTTGATTTATCAA
>JANYGM010000205.1 GCA_025362415.1 bacterium | reverse complement strand
ACTGTTTTAAAAAGAATTGTGGTCTGTACCGTAATGCAATGAAGGTCTGACCATAATTCTTTTTAAAACGACCTTACTCTTTGTTATTAGTGGTCAGACCTCCGTTCCACTACGGTACAGACCACTAATAACAAAGAGTGTGCGGTAACAAATTATTTCGTTACGCAAGTTAATTCTTTTTTTGATTTTAAAGTGTATTTTCAATAAAAAATCACCAAATTATTTGAAAATATTGTACTGAAAACCGTATATTTGCAAAAAACAGGTATAAGTATGGTATAAAAATCAAGTTTTTATATTCGTACTTCCAACTTCTTATTTCGTACCTCTTCCTATGATACTGAAACTTTCTTGGTGGAAAATCCTCACCATTATTTTATTGATATTCTCACTTTTAGCGGGCTTTTTGGGAAGAATTCCGCAAATGCCAACAGGAAATCTCTATGAAACTGCCCGAAATCTTTATTTCCACGTACCTATGTGGTTTGCTATGTCATTTTGGTTACTTGCTTCTTGTGGCTTTGCAGTAATGTATTTGCGTACTCGTAGCGCAAAATATAACTTTCTGATGACTGCCGCCACAGAAGTTTCTATGATTTTTGGTGCGCTAGGACTGATTACAGGGGCTATTTGGGCAAGATTTACGTGGGGCGCATACTGGCACGGCGACCCAAAACAAACAGGCGCAGCTATTGCAATGCTGATTTATTTGGCATTTTTTGTCCTAAAAAGTGCTATGGAAGACAAAGAACGTAGTGCAACTGTTGCCGCTATTTATAATATTTTGGCGTTTTTTACTTATATTCCACTTATTTACGTTTTGCCTCGTTTGGTAGATTCTATGCACCCAGGAAATGGTGGAAATCCTGGTTTTAATGTATATGATTTGGCGGCACAAATGCGCCCTGTTTTCTATCCCAGCGTGATAGCGTGGATACTTATGGGTGGTTGGATAACCACATTACGCAAACGTATGTGGGAAATTGAAGAGAAAATCAACCAAACAAACAATACTAAAACTATTGAAGTGATTTCTTAATTACTATTAAGAGAAACTTTGATATAAAATCCGTCATAATTTAAAATAAAAATAATGAAAACACAAAATATACTTATTGCGCACCCAATAGATACCAAGGAGCTAAATATAATTACTGCTTTTTTTGAAGCTTTGAAAATTAAATTTGAAGTAACACAAGAATTACCTTACAACCCTGATTTTGTTGCTAAAATACAAAAAAGTAGAAAACAAGCCACAGAAGGCAAAACGGTAAAAATAGAATTGGACGAAATATGGAAATAGAATATATTTAGGCTGTTGGTCTCGTAGAATTGACAAAGAACATAGAATTATTTATGAAGTAAACGAAGAATTAATTACTGTACTTTCTATGAAAGGACAGTATTGAGTGTTTAACCACAAGATTTATATTTCCAATGCAACTTTCATTTAGAATAAAGAAAACAAAAGACATTGTCTTTGATTACTTGACAGATATGCAAAAATTTGCGTCTGTTCATCCAGTAATAACCAAAATAGTACCAACAAATAATAACAATTATTTGGTTTATGAAACTTTGAAATTGGGTTTTCTCTCTTTTTCATTTACTTATCCTGTTTCAGTAGAAAGCAATTCTATTGAAAATCAGGTAACTATGCGTGCCGTAGTAATGAAATTTACTAAAATTGAAATAACTATCAAGATAAAACCAGATACAGAATTTTCTAATGAATTTAGTATTATTGAAGAAAATATTACTTTCAAATCCCCATTACCTATAAAATCAATAATGGAAAGTATTTTCAGAAAACAACATACACAATTATTTAAAAATATTGAAAAAGGTTAAAAAACAGCTTTGCGCATTGCAGCTGCTTCTTTCCTACGCAGTTGGTTGCGGTGAATGTCGTCTAATTCTCCCTTTGGAATAGCTTTGATAAGGTTTTTTGTATATTCAGAGCTGGGACTTGCATAAATATCTTCAGAAAAACCAAATTCTTCTATTTTTCCTTTGTTCATTACTATCATTCTATCAGCCAAAAACTTAATAACTGACAAGTCGTGTGAGATAAAAATATTTGTAAAATGAAATTCCTCTTTCAAATCATTAAGCAAATTAAGTACCTGCGCCTGCACGGACACATCTAAGGCAGAAACAGACTCATCACAAATAATAAATTTAGGATTAACACTCAAAGCACGAGCAATGCAAATCCTTTGACGTTGTCCCCCAGAAAACTCGTGAGGATAGCGGTTAAAATGCTCTGAACCCAAACTTACTTTTTCTAACAAATTGATAATCATATCTTTGCGTTCTTGCTTATTTCGTCCAATGCCAAAGAGTTCCATAGGCTCCATAATGGCATTTCCAATGGTTAGACGTGGATTTAGGGACGAATAAGGGTCTTGAAAAATAATTTGCATCTCTTTTCTTAAAAGTTGCATATCTTTATTTTTCATTTGTAAAATATCCTCTCCTTCATAAAAAATATTTCCAGAAGTAGGTTCTAAAAGCCTCAAAATCAGTCTTCCAAGTGTAGTTTTACCACATCCAGACTCACCTACAAGCCCAAGCGTTTCACCAGGATAAACATTAAAACTCACATCATCAACTGCCTTAATATATTCTTGCGGTTTTCTGCTGAAAAAAGGTTTTTTAATAGGAAACCACTTACAAAGCCCTTCCACGACAAGCACAGGCTTTTTCATTGTAAGTTCTTTTTTGCGGTCTTCAATTTCGTCATCAGTTTCCAAATTAAGCATAAGTGCTTCACCCACAGAAAGATAGCGTTTTATTTCTATCATATTGCCCTCGTCATCAGTTTTCATAAAATCACTAACGGTAGGCAAAACCTTCATTTTAAAGTCTAAACGTGGTCTGCACGCCAACAGCCCTTTTGTATAAGGCTGTTGTGGACTGTTAAAAATGTCCCAAACATCATTTTTTTCTACAATATTTCCTTTATACATCACCATTACCCTATCAGACACCTCTGCAACTACACCCAAGTCGTGGGTAATAAACATAAAAGAAACGCCATATTTTTCTCTTAATTCCTCTAAAATCTCCAAAATAGCAGCTTGTACAGTTACATCTAAGGCAGTAGTTGGCTCATCAGCAATGAGCAAAACAGGGTTGCAAGCAAGTGCCATAGCAATCATTACACGCTGTTTTTGCCCCCCAGAAAGCTCGTGAGGGTATTTATTCAAAATTATTTCAGGAAAAGGAAGATGCACTTTATCAAAAGTTTCTATTGCTCGTTTGCGTGCTTCTGCTTTACTTACGTTTTGATGAAGCAAAATAGCCTCCATTACTTGATTTCCACAAGTATAGACAGGATTTAGGGAAGTCATAGGCTCTTGAAAAATCATAGCTATTTCGTTGCCTCTAATGTCATTTTGCATCTGTTTTGTGGTGAGTTCTAGCAAATTAACGGCACCTAATGTAGGAGAGTTAAACCATATTTCACCAGACGTAATTTTGCCTGCAGGGTGTTGTATCAGTCGCATAATTGCCAATGAAGTAACAGATTTGCCTGACCCAGACTCACCGACAATCCCAATAGACTCTCCTTTTTTGATAGTAAAGCTAATATTTTTGACTGCCTGCGTGATTTTTTTGTTTGCGGTAAATTCTACAGTGAGGTTTTTAACCTCCAAAAGTATATCCTCGTTCATTATTTGTTCATTTATTAAGAATACAAAGTAACTTAGTTAGTAACCAAGTCAGTAACCAAGTTGTATCAATATCCACTACTTTTGCTAGCAAGATAGAAAAAAACTCCTAAAAATCAAAAAAACGTAATTGATAATTCGTAATTCGTAATTGAACTACGCTGGTATATGAAGTATTATCTTTATACCTAGTGCATTATTTTGGTTATCTTTCAAATCTTTTATTTCTAAGAAAATGGCGTTTTTTCTTGCGTGATTAAGAAGTTCTAAGCGTTTTTGTGTGGCACTCATAGCAAAAGATTGGTGTTTGTCTGGGCGGTTTTTTTGCAAAGTTGCAGAGCGTTCTCGCCCAATGCCATTATCTTCTATTTCGCAACAAAAAACTTTATCAGTAGTAGTTTTTGAAGTGTTTTTCTGATTATTATCTGCATTTTGATTTGTAGGTTTTTCTACCCAAAAAAATCTTATAAAAAGTTTCCTATCTTGTTGTTTGTGCAAAAGTCCGTGTTTATAGTGGTGCAATTCTGATTATGAATACAAAAATTATTACATATATTATATTTTTCATTTAAAATGAGTTGAATTTTATTTTGACAAAAATAGAAAAAATCCTTTCAAATAAATAAATTTGAAAGGATTTTTTGTATTTTTTACTCGTAATTGAATTTTAAACTCTCTTTATCAAACGAATAAGTAGAAGCAAAATCAATGCACCCAAAAATGCAGAGATGATAGAACCAACATAGGCTGGTGTGATATTTAGCCCAAATTTAGGAAACAAATAACCTCCTAAAAATGCACCCACAACACCTACTACAATATTGCCTAATAAGCCAAAGCCGTAGCCTCTGACAACCTGACCAGCTAGCCAACCAGCTATTGCACCAATCAATAAAAAAATCACTAAACTCTCGCCTGACATAGATACCATATTCTTTTTGTTTAAAATGTTAAAAACTATACTACTATTACGTAAAATTTGTTAGAAAAGTTTACCATTGAGCAAAAATAATAAAAAAGTCCTTTCAAAAAAATTTTGAGAGGACTTTTTTTGAGTGATGAGTGAGAAAGTGTGTAGTGATGAATGGAATACCGTCTTTACGACTTTTTCCATACATCACTAAAATTGTACTTCTTGTATTTCACTCATCACTAAGGTACTACACACTAAAGAATTATTTACCTTTTGGTACTACTGGAGTTTTCACTGCGCTAGGTGTAACACCTAACTTCTTGATAACCATATCAGAAATATCTCCACTTTTATCTTCTGGTTCATAAAGCAGGGCTTCTTTTTTCAAAATATATGTGTAACCACCTTCTTTTGCAACTGCTTTGATAGCATCTTCTACTTTTTTAAGAATAGGATTCATCATTGCCATTTGTTTCTTTTGTACTGCTTCTTCTGCACTTTGTTGAAACTCTTGTAAGCCTTGTTGCAAGTTAGAAAGGTCTTTTTCCATTGACTGACGAGAAATATCAGGCATTGTGGCAGCATCTTTGGTATATTTGTCGTATTTTGTCTTAAATTCTGCTTGTTTTGCAGCCAAATCTTCCTGTAATTTTTTTGAATATGCAGCAAGGTCTGCATTAGCAGCTTTTGCCTCTGGAAGTTGTGGCACAATGTACGCCGCATCTACATAACCTATTTTTTGCGTTGTTTGGGCATTTGCAGCAAATACAAAAGTAAATAATGCTACCATTGCCAATAAGAATGTATTTTTTCTCATTTTTTGATTTAATTGATTTTTATTTTAATTGAAACTTGAAATACTATTTTTGTAGTTAGTTGGTCATAAATGAACTGTATTTAACTCACAATTCACAACTGAAAACTCACAACTACTTTTTATTACTATTTTTTTTTGGGTCATCATCTTTATCACCAAGTCCTAATTCCTCCAAAACAAAATCTGTATAGTCGTGTGTTGGGTCAAGGTAAAGCACAATAAAATCCCCAGATTTATCATAAATAGCTGCTAAACTCTTCTTTTTAGCTACTTTTTCTAGTGCTTTGTTTAGTTCGTCACGTATAGGCGCAAGAAGTTCCTGTTTTTTGTAGAAAAGCAAACCCTCAAAGCCAAAGGTTTTTTGTTGCATTTCTTTTACTTCAAGTTCTCTCTTATCTATTGCTTTGAGCCTGTCGGCTTTCATTTCGTTGGTCATTAGCATTTCTTCTGCCACATAACGAGTGCGCAAGTCTGCTACTTCTTTTGTTTTTTGCTCAATTTGTTTTTCTGCTTTTTGAGAAAATCCCGTTATTTCGTCTTGTGCTTTCTGATAAGCAGGCATTTTCATCAAAATAAAGTTAGCATCAATAAAGCCAAATTTTTGCGCCTGCAACATATTTGAGAAAAATAAAGCAAAAAGCAATAAAAAACTATTTTTTTTTATCATAATTAAATTCTTAAACTTTTCTCTAAACTTTGTTTCTAACGCCTTTTACACTTCAAAAGGCTACAAACACATTTTTTATGGAACATTTTATACTTATCAAAAACCTAGCCAAACTTTCTTATTAAATTCGTTTAGGCTAATTTTTGTGCAAAGATAAGGGAAAATAAATAAAAATCAAAAAACACTTAAGTAATTGTGGATTTTTAATTCTGAATTATGAATTATGAATGAATACAAAATATTCATAATCAGTTAATTATATATAATTTTGCCATTGCCTTAACACAAACTAATTAGAGAAACTTAACTTATGTACATTTTGAAAACTCAATAACCACACTAATCATATCATAATCATTATGAATTATAAAAATATTTAGAAAATTTACTAGAAAAAGTTTGTTTTATGATTTTTTGTAGTAAATTTGCACTATGTATTTCCAAAAATACTAGGAAATACGAAAAAATGTAGTGCCAATCCAATGAAACGTAGATTTTTGCAATATTGTTCTATCCTTATGATAATGATGTTTATCTCAAACATCACATTAGCAAATTTCTATACCCCTTCCGCAAAAATATCTCAAGAAAATTCTTACACTCAAAAACAAGAAAGTAGTTTTTGGGCAAAATTTGTGAGTTCATTAGCAAGCGAGATAGAAAAAATTGAAGAAAAAACAGAGCAAGAAGACAATGAAAATTCAAAACTATTTATTAACAATAGTAATTTTTCATTGCTGTACTTTTCTCTTAAATTTCAAAAAAATTTTTTTCATTCTCAAATAATTAAGTGGCTAACTTGCCATTTACCTAATCTTAAATCTAAAATCAGTAAAAGCATCACGCTTTCCCTTCACCGTTTTAGATTGTAATTCTCTCCTAAATTTCTATTTTTAGCTCAAAAATGATGTTTTTTAACTATATTTTTTGAGGTAGATTTTTGTTTATAAAAATAGTATTACTCCAATATTTACAATTATACTTTCTTAAAATTATAATTACTAATATTGGTCGTATGTAGCTTTTATATCTTTTTTTTGCAAAATCTTAACCTATTTACATTAACCAACTCAATAAATTATAAAGAATATGAATATCAAAACCGTTTTCACTTGCCTAATTATTCTCTTGTGCTACACAAGTTGTAAGCCACACGCAGAAGAGAAAAAAGAAGAAGTTAGCTATCTCGTAACCAGTCCGTTACGTAAAGATACCTTAGTTACAAAAGAATATGTAGCTCAAATTCGTGCCATTCAACACATTGAACTGCGAGTGTTGGATAGAGGTTATTTACAACATATTTTTGTAGATGAAGGACAAATGGTGCAAAAAGGACAACTTATGTTCCAACTTTTACCTTTGCAATATCAAGCAGAAATGCAAAAAGCACAAGCAGAGGCAGATTACGCACAAATTGAATACAAAAATACCAAATTCCTTGCCGACAGCAACGTAGTATCAGCTAACCAACTTGCACTCACAAGGGCAAAACTCCAACAAGCACAAGCAGAATTATCATTAACGCAGGTACATTTGGGCTTTGCAACCATTAGAGCACCTTTTACGGGTATTATGGACAGGTTTCAGGTACGACTTGGTAGCCTTTTGGAAGAAGGAAATTTGCTCACAACACTCTCCGACATTACCCAAATATGGGTGTATTTCAATGTGCCAGAAGCAGAATATTTGGACTACAAAGCTACTGTGAAAAAAGATAGCGTAATGGCAGTGCAGCTAAAAATGGCTAACAATGTAATGTTCAAGCATCCAGGACAAGTGAAAGCCATTGAGGCTGATTTTGACAACGAAACAGGAACTATTGCTTTTAGAGCAACATTTGACAATCCAGAAGGATTATTAAGACACGGAGAAACTGGGAATATAGTAGTGAATGTTCCACTAAAAAATGCCCTTATCATTCCTCAAAAAGCAACTTTTGAAGTGTTAGACAAAAAATTCGTGTATGTGGTGGATAAAAATAATGTAGTCAAATCAAGGAAAATTACTATTGTGGCTGAAATGCCAGATTTGTACGTCATTGCAGGAGACATCAAAGAAACAGATAAAATACTTTTGGAAGGTTTGCGTATTGTAAACGAAAACGACAAAATAACCTACAAATTCGTTGACCCAAAAACAGTTATCTCTGGACTAAAAATACACGCAGAATAGTTGTGAGTTGTGAGTTGTGAGTTTATTGTATGTCTGTGAAGTCGGGTGTTTCCACCCAACTTCAATAAATGACAATAAATAGCATCTAAAAGCGCATTTGTTGTCAGGTGGAAACACCTGACAACACGACAGAAATGCACACAAAACGCCTAAAAAATACATTTGACGATAGGGCGACCACAAGGGTCGCACCCTACAAATAAATTAAATAAAAAATTAAAACAAAAACAAAATGTTTCAGCAATTTATAAGAAAACCAGTGCTTGCCATTGTGATTTCTATAGTGTTCGTATTTACAGGTATGCTGTCTATGAATACACTACCAAAATCACAATTCCCTGACATTGCGCCCACGTTAGTAATTGTTTATTTGTCTTATCCAGGTGCAAGTGCAACTGTACTGACTAACTCCGTACTTATTCCCTTAGAACAAGTAATCAATGGTGTTCCAGGCATCAGATACATATTTTCTACTGCCGCCAGCTCAGGAGAGGCAAACATACAAATTGTCTTCAATAAAGGGGTAAATCCTAATGAAGCAGTCGTAAATATCAACAACCGTATTGAACAAATGAAGAGCCGACTGCCCTCACTTGTCCAACTAGAAGGAATACGAATTCAGCTTTTGCAGCCTAATATGCTAATGTATGTCAATCTTTATGGGAAAGATAAGACAAATACTGATATGAAGTTTATATTTAATTATGCTTATATCAATATGCTGCCAGAATTGCAAAGGATAGAAGGCGTAGGACAAGCAACCATTCTTGGTAGCCGACAATATGCTATGCGTGTTTGGCTAAACCCAGACCGTATGCGTGCTTACAATATCTCGTCTGCTGATGTAATGAAGGCACTAGACGAACAAAGTATTATTGGTTCACCTGGTAGGATAGGCAGAGCAGATAGTAAGCGTTCAGAGTCCATAGAATATGTACTTACTTATCAAGGGCGTTATAGTGATGAAAAACAATACAGAGATGTAATCATAAAAGCAAGTCCAGGAGGGCAGATTTTGCGCCTTAAAGACGTGGCAGAAGTAGAACTTGGAAGTGAATATTACGATATTTACTCTAATAAAGATGAGTTTCCCTCTGCGGCTATTTTGCTCAACCAAACGCCTGGAAGTAATGTAACAGATGTAATCAACCGTTTGAAAGAGAAATTAGAAGAACTCAAAAAATCCTTTCCACCAGGCGTGGAATACGAGATTAGTTATGACGTTTCTACGTTCCTTGATGCCTCTATTGATGAAGTTATCCATACTTTGAGAGATGCTTTTATATTAGTGTCGTTGGTTGTGTTTATTTTTCTTGGAGATTGGCGTTCTACCCTTATTCCTACGTTGGCAGTGCCTGTGTCTTTGATTGGGGCGTTCTTTGTAATGCAATCTTTTGGGCTAAATATCAATCTGATTACCTTGTTTGCGCTCGTGCTTGCCATTGGTATTGTGGTAGATGATGCCATTGTGTTTGTGGAGGCGGTACACGCTAAAATGGAGGAGGAAGTGCATCTAACGCCGTTTAGTGCCGTCAAAAAAGTGCTTGGCGAAATCAGCGGAGCTATTATTGCTATCACCCTTTTGATGACCTCTGTATTTGTGCCTGTGGCATTTATGTCTGGTCCTGTGGGCGTTTTCTATAGACAATTTGCTATTACAATGGCATCTTCTATTGTTATCTCTGGAATTGTCGCCCTGACACTTACGCCTGTATTGTGTGCTATGATACTTAAAAATTCTCACGGAAAAACAAAGAAAAAAACGTGGTTTGATAAGTTTATTGGAGGTTTTAATAGCGGTTTTGAGAAACTGACAAATGTTTATGTGGCTTTATTACGTCTTATTGTCAAGCAAAGAATAGTAACTGTTTTGGTGCTTGTGGGCTTTAGCTTAGGAGCTTTTGGGCTTGTGAGTTATCTTCCTGCAGGTTTTGTGCCTGCAGAAGACCAAGGACTTATTTATGCCGTACTTCAAACGCCACCTGGCTCTACTTTAGAAAGAACCTACGCCATTAGTCGTCAGTTGCAAGAGGTTGCTATGAAAGTTGATGGCGTAAAGTCTGTTTCTTCACTTGCAGGCTACGAAATTCTCACGCAAGGGCGTGGTTCTAATTCTGGTACTTGCCTTATTAACCTAAAAGCGTGGCACGAACGCCACCACACAGCGCAAGAGATTGTATTAGAATTAGAAGAGAAAGTAAAAGAGATTCCTGGTGCAAAAATTGAGTTTTTTGACCCGCCCGCAGTGCCTGGTTATGGGGCAGCAGGAGGTATTGCCTTGCAACTTTTGGATAAAAATACCGACATTAATTATGACCGCCTAAACGAGGTTACAACAAAGTTTATGAAAGACCTTGAAAAACGCAAGGAACTAACTTCGTTGTTTACTTTTTATAGAACGGATTATCCGCAATACGAATTAGAGATTGATAATAAACTCGCTATGCAAAAAGGTGTGTCTATTGGGCGTGCAATGGACAATTTGTCTGTTTTGGTTGGGAGTACCTATGATATTGGTTTCATTAAGTTTGGGCGTTTTTTCAAGGTATTTGTGCAGGCTGACCCTGCTTTTAGAAGATTACCCACTGATATCTTGAAATTATATGTAAAAAATGACCGTAACGAGATGGTGCCTTATTCTGCCTTTATGTCGCTCAAAAAAACACAGGGAATTTACGAGATAAATAGGTATAATCTCTACACAACTGCACCTATTAGATGCGCACCTGCGGCTGGATACAGTAGCGGACAAGCCATTGAAGCCATACAAGAAGTAGCTAAAAAAACATTACCAAAAGGGTATGATATTGATTGGGCTGGGCTTTCCAAAGATGAGGTTTCTCGTGGCAATGAGGCGGTTTATATCTTTCTTATTGTGTTGATTTTTGTGTATTTGGTGCTTGCTGCGCAATATGAAAGCTTTATTTTGCCTTTTGCGGTGATTTTTTCATTGCCTGCTGGAGTTTTTGGGTCGTTTTTGTTTATTAAATTGATGGGCGTTTCTAATGATGTCTATGCGCAAGTAGCACTTGTGATGCTTGTTGGGCTTTTGGGCAAAAATGCTGTGCTTATTGTAGAGTTTGCTGTCCAAAAAAACGAACAAGGTTCGTCTATTTTTGATGCTGCCATAGAAGGAGCTAGGGCTCGTTTTCGTCCTATTCTTATGACTTCATTTGCTTTTATTGCGGGCTTAATTCCATTGATTGTTGCGTCAGGTCCTGGTGCTATTGGAAACCGTACTATTGGCGCATCTGCAATGGGAGGTATGATTTTTGGAACTGTTTTTGGCGTGATTGTTATTCCTGGCTTGTATTATATCTTTGCTAAAATAGGTGAAGGCAAAAAACTTATC
The DNA here is from genome assembly GCA_025362415.1 of bacterium. Lineage (GTDB taxonomy): Bacteria > Bacteroidota > Bacteroidia > Cytophagales > Thermonemataceae > JANYGM01. The sequence goes on along the minus strand of JANYGM010000205.1, from coordinate 2,077 downwards.
AATAATGAAGATTTTGAGCCACTCACAGAAGACCACCACAGCGCAGAACTGCATAAAGACGAGAGTATTGAAGAAAATTAAGAAGATAATGATAAAAATGTAAAATAAGTTTAAAAAAATGTAGGGGCGTACCCTTGTGGTCGCCCTGTTTGAATAGGTTAAAACTTGATTTTATATTTTATTTTGTGTTTTTTTTGTCCTGTTAATTTTGCAAGTTTGGGCAACCACAAAAGTACGCACCGACATTTTAATACATTTGCAAATTTATCTTATACTTAACAAGATAATAACTGTAAAGGACAAGATAATAACTTGAACAAACAAGATAATAACTTGAACAAACAAGATAATAACTTGAATAAACAAGATAATAACTTGAACAAACAAGATAATAACTTGAACAAACAAGATAATAACTGTAAAGGACAAGATAATAACTGTAAAGGACAAGATAATAACTTGAATAAACAAGATAATAACTTGAATAAACAAGATAATAACTTGAACAAACAAGATAATAACTGTAAAGGACAAGATAATAACTGCAACGGACAAGATAATATACTCACCGTTGTCAATAATATTGACAACGGAATGTAAAATATTGACACCGTTATCAATAATATTGACAACGGAATATAAAATATTGACACCGTTGTCAATAATATTGACAACAGAATATAAAATATTGACACCGTTATCAATAATATTGACAACAGAATATAAAATATTGACACCGTTGCCAATAATATTGACAAAAACCCTAATAATAATTAAAAAATAATTACCAATAAAATGACTAGAAGAATAATATATCTAAATTTAGTAATAGTGTTTATGATGATGATGTTTTTTTCATCTTGTATTCCTGTTCTTACGACTAGAGACGCAAATAAGAAAGTTTCTGCCACTTATAATAATCTTCCAAGTGATACTACAAATACGGGAGCTATCAACTGGAAAGAGTTTTTTACTGACCCATTCTTGAGTGCGCTTATTGATACGGCACTTAGCAATAATCAGGAGCTAAATATGATGCGACAACAAGTAAATATTACTCAAAATGAAATAAGAGCAAGGAAAGGCGCATATTTACCTTTTGTAAGTCCTATGGTGGGCGTTGGTGTGGATAAGGTAGGCGCATATACGCTCAAAGGTGCTGGTCAAGAGATAAGTACCATTAAAGGTAGCAGAATCTCTGACCCTGTCGGAAATTTTGTACTAGGAGCTTTTGCTACGTGGGAGGTGGATATTTGGCGCAAGCTACGCAATGCCCGAAAATCTGCCATTTATAGGTATTTGGCTACTATTGAAGGTAAAAACTTTATGATAACTAATTTGGTGGCTGAAATTGCTAATTCTTATTATGAGCTTATGGCACTAGATAATCAGTTAGACGTTCTCAAAAAAAACATTGAGATTCAGACGAATGCTTTAGCCGTTATTAAGTTGCAAAAACAAGCGGCACGAGTTACGGAGCTTGCAGTGCGCAGGTTTGAGGCGTTGGTATTTAATACCCGAAGTCGTCAATATGATATTCAACAGAGAATAATTGAAGCAGAGAATAAAATCAATTTTTTGTTGGGTAGGTATCCGCAGACTATCCAAAGGAATTCTACTACTTTCAATACTTTCGTTCCTAAGACTATTTCTGCAGGCGTTCCCTCACAGTTGCTTATCAACCGTACTGATATTAGGAGAGCAGAGCAAGAGTTGGAGGCGGCTAAAATAGATGTAAAAGTAGCACGAGCTAATTTTTATCCTTCTTTGGTGATTATGGGAGGAGTTGGTTTTGAGGCATTCAAGCCACAATATTTGCTACAACTGCCCGAGTCTTTGCTTTTTTCTGTTGCAGGAAATTTGATTGCTCCTCTTATCAATAGAAATGCGCTCAAAGCAGAATATTATTCTTCTAATGCAAGGCAAAAGCAGGCAGTTTTTAATTATGAACGTACTATTTTGAATGGTTACATAGAAGTTGTCAATCAGGTATCTAATATCAGTAACTTGCAAAATAGTTATGATTTGAAGTCGCAGGAGGTGCAAGCCCTTGTAAAATCTGTTGAAACTGCCAACA
>JANYGM010000193.1 GCA_025362415.1 bacterium | reverse complement strand
TTTTGCTTTGTGGCTTCTTCATATTTGAGAGGTTCTATTTTTTTATCCCATTTCATAGGATTAAAGGCAAAAATAGGCTGACGAAAACCTATCAAAAATGGGTTGGTAAGGTAGGAAACGCTAGGATTGGGTCTAAAAAGTCCAACATCAAGGCGGTTAATTTGAGAAGAAACATACACAGAGCCACCTGTGGCAGTAATGTTTTGTGTAAAAGTAAGTTCTAAACCAGAACTAGCAATGTTTCTGTCTTGGAAAGACTCGCCACCACCATTTTGCGTAACAGATATAATAGTACGGCTCAAATCAGGAAGTTCTCCACGTAGCATCAATTGAGGAAGTTTGTTGGCTTTATATTCTTTATATTTCCAAAAACTAATTTGCTGGTCATTTACTGCTCTTTTGAAGTCTGGAGATTGTTTTTGGGCAATTTCTATTGCTTGTTGCAAAGAGTAGGTTTGCAATATTTGCACTTGCGTAGGTGCTTGTCCTAATAAATCATTTGAATGAAAAATGCAAATAATTACAATAAAAAATAAATAAATAATGTTTTTTTGCATAGGTTTTAAATATTTTGTTGTTTATACTATAAAGAGGAGGCTATATTTCTTACAGGGCAACCACAAGGTATTTATCTCGTACATATACGTACAAGCACACAAACAATGGTAAAAAAAGTAGTGGTAACGAAATAAAAAAATTGTAACTGTTTAGGTTTGTAGATACGCACCGCAGCGTTCCGCTTGCGTATCCACGTAGAACAACACGAAAGTAAACAAAAGCATAATAATTAGCGTGGCATAAATACATTGCTCTACGTGGATACGCACTGCGGTGACGTATCTACAATACATTATTTACAACCTAAACAGTTACAGATTTTTATACTTTATTACTCTCCAAAAAGCACTTTATTTGTTTTTGCACGCACTTTCTTACAAAGTGCTGCATCTGTTATCAAAGAATTACCATAAGAAGGTAACATATATTTTAATGTGGTTTGCCAAGCATCTGTGTTTAGTTCTTCTTTAAAACATTTTTTCATCAAATCCAGCATAATGGTTACTGCCGTACTTGCACCAGGAGATGCACCCAAAAGTGCTGCAAACGAACTATCAGCAGACGACACAATTTCTGTTCCAAACTCTAATTTGCCACCTTCTTTGTCATCTTTTTTAATAATTTGCACACGCTGACCCGCCACCACAAGTTCCCAATCTTCTGTTTTTGCATCAGGAAAATACTCTCTTAGTGCCTGCATTCTATCTTCCATAGATTGCGTAACCTGTTCTACTAAATATTTTGTGAGTGGCAAATTGCGGAAACCAGCCGACAACATAGGAAACATATTACCAAAATCAACAGAAAAAGGCAAATCAAAATAAGAACCATTTTTTAGGAATTTTGTAGAAAAACCTGCGTAAGGACCAAATAAAAGCTCTTTTTTGCCGTTTATCATACGTGTATCCAAGTGTGGCACAGACATAGGTGGCGCACCTACACTAGCCTTTCCATAAACTTTTGAAGCGTGTTTAGCAATCACTGCTTCATTATTGCATTTGAGCCACTGCCCACTAATAGGAAAACCACCAAAACCTGTTCCTTCTGGAATATCAGATTTGTCCAAAAGCGGAAAAGCACCACCACCAGCACCTACAAACACAAATTTACCATAAACAAATTCCTTAGAATCATGTTTTAAGTCCTTGATACGGAGTTTCCAATAAGACTGTTTTTCTCCATTTTCGTCTTTTTTATCTATTTTCTCCAAATCTCTAATTTCGTGGCTCAAAAATAAAGAAGTATCTTCTTGTCTATCCAAATATGCAAACATTTCTCTTGCCAATGCGCCAAAATTGATGTCTGTACCAATATCCATTTTGGTAGCAGCTACTTTCTCGTTAGGATTACGTTTTTCCATTACGAGGGGCATCCATTCTGTCAAAGTTTTGATGTCTTCAGAATACTCCATACCTTCAAAAAGCGCATTTTCTGTAAGCATTTGGTAGCGTTTTTTTAGAAAAGCTACATTTTCTTCACCCCAAACAAAGCTAATATGAGGAGTTTTATTAAGGAAATTACGAGGATTTTTGATGTATTTTCTTTCTAACAAATATGCCCAAAACTCCTTAGAAATCTCAAAAGAGGACGCAATTTTGAGGGCTTTGCTTATATCAATGTCGCCTGCCTCATTTTGAGGAGTATAATTTAGTTCACAAAAAGCAGAATGCCCAGTCCCAGCGTTATTCCACGCATCAGAACTTTCCATTGCGACATCTTCCATACGCTCAAAAATGGCAATTTTAGCATCTGGCATCACTTGTTTGAGCATCACGCCAAGCGTTGCGCTCATCATACCTGCGCCCACAAGGACAACATCAAAAGTGTCGTTAATGACTTCGTTATAGTCGTTTTTATTTTCTTCTTCGTTCATTTTGAGAGGGTTTATAGGAAATTGTTAGAGATTTTTAACTAAAAAAGTTACGCAAATTTACGTAACTTTTTTAGTATTTTTTATTAAAATATGGTAAACTTTGTATTTCTTAGTGCCTACTTGTGCCTTGCTTGGTGTTCTTAGTGTTAAAAATAAACAAAAAAGTTTACTCAAACGAAAAACTAACATTTTGTTTAATATCTGGATGCAAGCTAAGTGCCACAGGGCAAGTATGAGCTGCATTTATTAGTTTTTGTTGATTTTCGGGACTAATATTAAAGATTTTAGGAAATTTAAAATCTATTTTAATCTCAATAATACGTCTTGGAAGGTCTGCAGACATTATTTTAGTAGTTTCGTAGCTTATTTTTTCATTCTGATTATCTTCTGAATTTTCAAGAGAAATATTATTTTTTGATGCAAAAATCCCCATAATAGTCATCATACAGTTCCCTAACGCTGCCGCAACGAGGTCTGTGGGAGAAAATGCTTCTCCTTTGCCGTTGTTGTCAGTAGGTGCATCAGTAAAAATAACCGTTTTTGATTGCAAATGTATTGCTTTTGTGCGTAAAACACCCTCGTAATTACTTTGAATAGTTGCCATTTTCTTTAATTATGAATTTTAAATTGTGAATGGAATACAAAAATAGTAAAAATGACAGCAAATAAAAAATCAAATGCTTTGGTCATTATAACAAAAAAAGCACTTACATATTATTTGTAAGTGCTTTTGCTCCTTTCCTTGGGCTCGAACCAAGGACCCCCTGATTAACAGTCAAGTGCTCTAACCAGCTGAGCTAGAAAGGAATCTGGTATGACTTTACTTTTAGGTTTTTTAGTAGATTTAAACACTGTTTAGACCTATACCGTTTTAAAGTGATACAAAGGTACGCTATTTTTATTTAACTTGCAAATTTTTCATTACTTTTTTTTAAATATTTTTCTATTTTTTTAATAAAAAATGTAAAAAATATTGATTATCAAGGAATTAAATTTTCAGTTTCTGTTGTTTTTTTCGTGTTTTCAAGACTATTATCAACCTCAATATTATCAGTAATTTCTGTTTGTGCTTGTATTTTTGTTTTTGACAATATTTTTTTTGGCTGGGCAAGCGGAATAGTAAAAATAAAATTGCTGCCCTTTCCTTCCTCACTTTCTATGCGAATAGTTCCACCATTTTTTTCTATAAATTCTTTGCACAAAATCAGCCCCAACCCTGTTCCTGTTTCGTTTTCTGTTCCTTTGGTACTAATACGTTTGTCTATGTGGAAAATACGGTCTTGTACTGCTTGCGAAATACCTAGCCCTGTATCACAAACGGCAATTTCTGCAAAGTTTTCTATAATTTTTGCCAAGAGTTTTACTTTTCCTTTCGCAGGTGTAAATTTAAGTGCATTTGAGATAAGATTACGGATTACGGTATTGATAGAATTGATGTCAGCACGCACCAAAATATCTTTTTTTACCTCCATAGTTAGCTCAATATCTTTATTTTTAGCTGTAATATCCAATAATTGCATATTATTTACCAAAAGTTCTCTTAGAGAGATATTAGTATTTTTAAATTCTATCACGCCCATTTGTGAGCGAGACCACGAAAGAACGTTTTCAAGCAAACTATACAAATTTTTGACAGATTTATTCAAGCTACCACTCATAAACAGAATATCATCTTTGGTCATATCGTCCAAATGATTGGTCATAATGCTCAAAAATGCAGTTAAGGAGTTGAGAGGTCCTTTTATGTCGTGTGCAAGAATAGAAAAAAAGCGGTCTTTTGTGCTATTTAGTTCTGCAAGATTCTTATTTTGTGTGGCAATTTTATCTTGCTGATTTAAAAGTTCTTTATTTTGCATTTGAAGTTCTGCTTGCGCCTCATTTATTCTCCTTTGCAATTCTTCTTTTTGCCTTTCAATACTTCTAATACGCCAATAAATAAGAATATAAATTATTACTCCTATTACAAGTATAGCACTTATATAAAATAGATTGGTACGCCAAAAAGGGGCTTCTATCTCAAAAGGATAAATCAAATATGAGTTAGAAAGTTCCCCATTGATATTGATATAAACCTTAAATTGGTAATGTCCTGCACTCAAATTGGTATAATCTGCTTGTGAGCTAGTGCTAGGTGGCGAAAGGTTTTCATCAAGTCCCTCTAATTTCCATTGATATAATATTTTGCCAGCAGTTTGATAATCAAATGCCTCAAAATTAAAAGAAATATTATTTTGATTATAGGGCAAAACAAGGTTTTGAGGTACATAATTCCAGTCTGCCACGCCAGAATTATATTCATTCATAGGGCTTTCAGTCCATTTAATATCCTTAAAAAACAACCTTACTTTTGTGAGATAAATAGGCGGACTAAGGTTAATGGGCTTTTCCAAATTAGGGGCATAACGTACCACACCGTTGATAGTTCCAAACCACAAATTACCCATTTTGTCTTCATAAGACGCATTTGTATTGTTTTCTGACCCTGAAAAACCATCAGTTTGCCCAAAACTTCTTACGCCAGTAACTTCTCCTTTTGCACTCAAACTAATGCAATCAATACCTCGTTGTGTACCCAACCAAATATTTTTTCTCTTATCTAAAAGAATAGAATAAATGGTATTTGAAGAAATTTCTTTGATATAATTGATGTGGCTAGCTTTTTGAGTTTCAGTTTTGCGCTCTCGTGCTGTTACGAAAGTCGTAAAATCATTATCATTAAAGCGTGCCAACCCCCCAAAAGTAGCAAACCAGATATTTCCTGCGTGGTCTTCTATTGCCTGCACCACATTATCATTGCAAAGTTTGCTATTTTGTGTGGTATAATTAGTAATTTTACCATTTGCTAGACAACTAATACCATATTGCGTACAAATCCAGACACGCCCCTTGCTATCCTCCAAAATAAATTTTATCAGATTACTGATAATATTTTTGTTACGAACTGTAAATACTTCTTTTCCTTGTGGCGTAATGCGTATGACCCCTTCTCCTTGCGTAGCAAACCAAAAATGCCCTTTTTGCGTTTCCTGAAAACTATTGATAACTACCCCACTTGGCAAGTTGTATTGTTCATCTACATTTCTTAAAACACCATTATTCCATTCAAAAAGCCCTTTGAGTGTTCCCAAAAGTAGTCTTCCTTGCCCTAAACTATGTATTTTTTTTACTCGTTTTAAATATGTAGTATTATTTTTCAAATTATCTGTTACAGTATTGCCATCATAGCTACAAAGTCCCCCTACAAAAGCCTCACTACCAGTTCCAAACCAATATTTGTATTGCTCATCTTGATAAATAGACCAAACAAAATTAGAATTAAACCCATCAACTCTATTGAAACTAACAAACTTATCCCCAATATATTCTACAAGCCCTGAGCCAGACGTTCCAAACCAAATATTTTTATCTTTATCCTCAAAAATAGTTGTTACATAATCATTAGGAACACCGTTTGCCTTACGAAAACTCCTAAATTCTTTTTGGTCATACTTCAAAACACCATATCCCTCCACAGAAATCCAAAAATTTTGGCTACTATCCTCATAAATAGTTGTAAAATTTGCAAGATTGATATTTTTACCGCCACTATTAATGGTATTATCATTATTTGGCACATCAAATGCCACAGCTGCCCCACGTTGATAAATATAAATTTTTGTTGAATTATTTTTATCTGTTACAAGCAACCAAATACGTTTTTGAGAGTCTTCTAAAACAGGTTTGATATTTTTGCCTACAAATTCTGGGAGGTTTTGAATAGGAGAAATGGCAAGGTCGTCTCCATTATATTCATATAAAAGTTTGCTTGTAGAAATAAGCAAACCATTGGAGGAAGTGCCTAAAATACCTTCTACAAAGTTATTTTGAGTAAGCGGAAGATATTGCGAGCTAAAATCTATAAAATTTTCGTGGTCTGTAGAATAAACAATTTTACTACTTCCTTGCTCTCTTTTAGCAAAAATCCATATTTTACCGTTAGCTTCTTGGTAATATTGAAAGCTTTCACCATCAGGAAAACCTTGTTTCTTTGTATAATTTTTAAAAACTTTGCCATTATATTTGCTTGCACCATTTTGCGTAACAAACCACATATTATATTTATTATCTTCAAAAATTTTCTTAACGTGATTATCAGTTAAG
>JANYGM010000063.1 GCA_025362415.1 bacterium | reverse complement strand
AACAAAAGTAAAAAATACTTTAAATAAAAACTTATTCTTAGCTATTAAATAGTTGATAATCAAATATTTATAAGATTTTATTTCTCTTAAATTTTGCTTAGATTTATAAATCCTAATTAAAAAAACGCATAAAAAAACCGCAATGGAAGCAAAATTTTCCCTACAAGTAAAGGAAATAATCTCTCTTAGCAGAGAAGAGGCTGTGCGACTTGGACACGAGTACGTAGGTACAGAACATCTTATTTTGGGTATCATCAAAGAAGGTAATGGTTTAGCATTTAGTATTTTACAACGTCTAAAACTCCCTTTTGCTGAATTCCGCAATAATATTGAGCAAATTACCAAAAATACAGTAACCTCACAAGCCAACAATACTGTTAATCTGAATATTCCGCTTACAAAACAAACTGAAAAAGTGCTGAAAGTTACTTATTTGGAAGCTAAAATATTCAAATCTAATGAAGTACGTTCAGAACATCTTTTACTAGCTATTTTACGTGAAAACGACTACCTCGCTACACAAGTGATGAGCAAATTTAATGTAGATTATCATACTGTAAAGTCTGTTTTGGAGTCTTATTTGCACAATAATACAACAAATCCAACTGCCGCCCTAGATAATCCTGATGATGAGGAAGAAGGACGTATGTTTAATCAGCAACAAAAAGAAACGCCACGAATGGGCGCAGAAAAGTCTAAAACCCCTGTTTTAGATAATTTTGGGCGTGATTTGACCAAAATGGCAGAAATTGGTAAACTTGACCCTATTGTAGGACGTGAGAAGGAAATTGAACGTGTAGCTCAAATTTTATCTCGCCGCAAAAAAAATAATCCTATCCTTATTGGTGAGCCTGGCGTTGGTAAAACTGCTATTGCTGAAGGACTTGCACTAAGAATTATTCAGAAAAAAGTTTCTCGTGTTTTGTTCAACAAACGTGTCATCACGCTTGATTTGGCTTCTTTGGTGGCAGGTACAAAATATCGTGGTCAGTTTGAAGAGCGTATGAAAGCCGTAATGAACGAGCTTGAAAAAACGCCAGAAGTAATTTTATTTATTGATGAATTGCATACTATTGTGGGTGCAGGCGGTGCGTCAGGCTCACTTGATGCCTCAAATATGTTCAAACCAGCTCTTGCAAGAGGTGATATACAATGTATTGGTGCAACCACACTAGACGAATACCGTCAGTATATTGAAAAAGATGGTGCTTTGGCACGCCGTTTTCAAGTGGTTATGGTAGAGGCAACCTCACCAGAGGAAACAATACAAATTTTAGATAATATCAAAGAGAAATACGAAGACCATCACCACGTTACCTATACGAAAGAGGCTATAGAAGCCTGCGTAAAACTTTCTGACAGGTATATTTCTGATAGGTTTTTACCAGATAAAGCCATTGATGTACTTGATGAGTCAGGCGCAAGAGTGCATTTGAACAATATTCACGTACCAGATGATATTTTGAAGTTGGAAGAACAAATTGAAAATATCAAAAAAGAGAAAAATCAAGTTGTCAGAAGTCAGAAATATGAAGAAGCAGCACAACTGCGTGATAAAGAAAAACGTCTGATTGACCAGCTAGAAAAAGCTAAAATGGCGTGGGAAGAAGACGCTAAAAAACGCCGTTATAGCGTTACGGAGGAGAATGTGGCAGAAGTAGTGGCTATGATGACAGGTATTCCTGTGAACAGAGTAGCGCAAACAGAAGGCTTAAAACTTCTTGGAATGGCAGAAGATTTGCAAGGAAAAGTAATTGGGCAAGATGCCGCCATTATGAAACTTGTAAAAGCTATTCAGCGTACTCGTGTAGGCTTAAAAGACCCTAAAAAACCAATTGGTTCGTTTATTTTCTTAGGTCCTACGGGTGTGGGTAAAACAGAACTTGCAAAGGTTTTGGCAACACATTTGTTTGACAAAGAAGATGCCCTTATACGTGTGGATATGAGCGAGTATATGGAGAAATTCTCCGTTTCTAGGCTTGTGGGCGCACCTCCAGGATACGTTGGTTATGAAGAAGGCGGACAACTTACAGAAAAAATCCGTAGAAAACCCTATAGTGTTATTTTGCTTGATGAG
>JANYGM010000054.1 GCA_025362415.1 bacterium | reverse complement strand
TTATGACTGATGATGTCAGCAGACACGGATATGAAGATGCTATCTTATTTGCATTTGCGTGTTTCTTTGTATTATCTCTACAATTACTTGTTAATTTGTGTATTGCTATCTACTTTTTTATCAAAAAAGATAATGAAAAAGGCAAAACTTTCTTGCTTTCTATGGCAATATTATTAGTTTTGGCACTAATACCTGCTTTTTTAATAGGTTTTTGAGATTGGGATTTGTAATTGAAGTGCTGCGAAAGCCTTAGTATTTACATCATACTTCCTATATAATTTTTGTTTGTCGTTTCCTGCACAGAACGTGGGGAAACGGACAAACAAAACAACAAAAAATTACGCAAAAACTTCTTCTTTTTCCTCTACTTTTTCATAAATTACTACATTTTCCTCGCCAATAGTCGCTAAAAATAAGTTATTTGCTCGTATTTCTTCTTGTTTTTCTAACAAATCAGCCAAATTTACGACACCAATGAGGTATTTAAAATCTTGTCCTTCGTATTTTTCTGTAATTTCTTTGAAATCAAACAAAAACAAATCTGTATCATCTTCATAACGCAGGTAAATTTTTAGAAAAACGTCCTTTTTATACGAAATAATGCGCTTTTGATGCTTCTTTTTGTACTCATAACGGTAATTGTACAAGGTCGCAGCAATATCAGACAGCACCGCAGCACCAGTTGGGTGTCCGCCAGCTCCTTTTCCTATGAAAACTTGCTTTTGAGAGAATGCCGCTTCTACAATCACGCCATTGGTTTCGTTCTCTACGTGATACAAAGGGTGATTTTTGTTGATAAATTGTGGCATCACAAACAAAGTTACTTCCGTCTCACTAATTTTTTGTGAGTTGGCAATAAGTTTTAGTTTAAAACCTTTCTCTTTTGCAAACTGCAAATCATATTTATTAAAAGAATTGATGCCATAATTAAAAACTTTCTCTGGCGCAACAAGCAAACCGTAGGCGTGAAGTGCCAAAATGCACAATTTATATTTTGGGTCGTAGCCACCGACATCAAGCGTGGGGTCAGATTCTGCAAAACCTAGCTTTTGAGCCTCTTCTAAGGCGTTTTTATACGAAACATTTTCGTTAATAATCTTAGATAAGATATAATTAGACGAACCATTGAAGATACCTTTGACAGAAAATAACAATTCATTATTATAATACTCCTCCAAATTACGAATGATGGGAATACTACCACAAACGCTCCCTTCATAAAGCAAAGCAGTACCATATTGTTGCTGAATTTGGATAAGTTTTGGGAGATGTTCTGCTAACATTTTCTTATTTGCGGTGATAACATTCTTTCCGTTGCGCAAAGCCTGTGAAACTATCAAAAAAGCCTCTTGTGCATCATCAATAAGTTCTATAACAAGGTTGATAGAAGTATCTTGTAAGATACTATTTTTGTTAAAAGTGAACATATTTTTAGGTAATGTGCGCTTTTTTTCTTGGTCTTTGATGCAAATAAGAGCAATTTCCGCTAAAAAATTATCATCTTTGTTGATAATATCATAAAGCCCCTGACCCACACAGCCAAAGCCAAACAAACCAATCTTTAATGTGTTTTTCATTTGTTAAAAATGTTTAGTTTAAGGTTAAAACTTGCGTTTTTTAATAGCAATCACCCCTAACCCTTCCTTAAAAAGAGGAAAATTAAGCTCCCCTCCTTCCTAAGGAGGGGCTGGGGGTGGTTTAATTATGCTATATAAAATTTATTTCTTCTAAAACTTGCGTTTTTTGAGTAAAATACTCTTGAATTGTGGTTGTTATTTGTTGATATTCTATTAAAAAACCATCGTGTCCGTACAAAGATTGTATTTCTACAAAGAAAGCATCAGGTATATATTGTTGAAGTACGAGTTGTTCTTCCAAAGGAAAGAGTACATCAGAAGAAATACCTATAATAAGTGTCTTAGCTTTGATTTTTTTGAGCGCAATTTGTATGTTTTTGTAGCCTCTTCCGACATTATGACTGTCCATAGCCTTACTTAAAGTCCAATAAGCATACGCATTAAAGCGTTTTACGAGCTTTTCACCTTGATATTGCTGATAAGAGGCACTTTTAAAGTCCTCAACTTTGGTATTTTGTAGTTCTCTTTGAGCGGTTTGATACGTAAAGTAGTTACGGTAAGATAATAAAGCTATTGCACGAGCAGTTTTAAGCCCTGTTTTGCCTGCATCTTCCGTAGCTTGCGCCCAAGTAGGGTCTGTTTCTATTGCCATACGTTGCGTTTCATTAAAAGCTATTCCCCAAGCAGAATGAAAGGCGTTTGTAGCAAGTAAAATAAGGTTTTTAGCCACCAAAGGATTTAAAATTGCCCATTCCATAGCTATTTGTCCGCCCATAGAACCGCCTATTAGCGTTTTTATAGTAGAGATTTGCAAATGTTTTCTTAAAAGTTCCAAACAATTAGCTATATCTTTGATAGTAATCAAGGGAAACTCGTGAAAATAAGGCAAATTTGTAGTTGTATTTATTGAAAGTGCATTAGTAGAACCATAACAAGAGCCTAAATTATTAGCACAAACAATAAAATAACGTGTTGGGTCTAGTATTTTACCTTCTCCAAACAGTCCAGACCACCAATCACTGACATCTGCATTAGCCGTTAGGGCGTGGCAAACCCAAATTACATTATTTTTTTGTAGATTTAGCGTTCCAAAAGTCTGATAAGCAAGTGTTAAATTAGAAATGGTTTGTCCAGATTCTAAAATAAATGCTTCTAAATGATTAAATGTAGTTATTTTGCTCAATGTTTTAGTGTATTTTGTTGATTTTTGATGTTTTTTATAAATAATTTTGAGATATTTGCTGACAATTTGTCAGTAATAACATATAATTTTAGGCTTTTAACTCAAAGTTTGTCAGTAATAACATATAATTTTAGGCTTTTAACTCAAAGTTTGTCAGTAATAACATATAATTTTAGGCTTTTAACTCAAAGTTTGTCAGTAATAACATATAATTTGAGTCTTTTAACTCAAAACATCTCGTTATTTATATAAAACATCTCGTTATTTGTATAAAATTTTAGTATTTTAATATAACTCTTGGAGAACTTAAACTACTCCAAGAGTTTATTTACTCAAAATTTTCACTAATTAAATGATGTTACGCAAGAAATAATTTTGTTTGTTGTATTTATTGTAGAGACGTTGCTTGCAACGTCTTAACGACAAACAGTTAAAGCAATAAACAAACGCATCATTACTAAATTAACGCTAAATGTAACTTTCTACGTTAAGACGTTGCAAGCAACGTCTCTACAATGGATTGCGTAACATCACTAATTAACTAAAACAGGCTGCAAAATCTTTTCAAATGCTTGCTGAAAATCTGCTTTAATGTCATCAATATGCTCAATTCCCACGCTTACACGTAGCAAACTTGGGTGAACACCTGCAGAAAGTTGTTCTTTTTCTGAAAGTTGTTGATGTGTAGTGCTTGCAGGGTGAATAATAAGTGTCTTAGAGTCGCCTACATTAGCAAGATGGCTAACCAAAGTGAGACTGTTCACAAATTGTTCTACTTTTTCCTTGCCACCTTTGAGAACAACCGACAAAACACCTCCAAAACCCTTCTTCAAATACTTCTTTGCGAGGTCATTATACGGACTGCTTGCAAGTCCAGGATAATTTACGAACTCCACTTGCTCGTGATTTTCCAACCATTGTGCAAGTTCTAGGGCATTTTGTACAGTTCTTTCCACACGAAGTGAAAGCGTTTCAATACCTTGTATCAAAAGGAAAGAATTAAACGGACTAATGGCAGGACCAAAATCACGCAAGCCCTCAACTCTCGCCCTGATGATAAAAGCAATGTTTGGGAAGCCATTTTGATTATTTTTTCCAAAGACATTATTGAAAATTAGCCCATTATAACCTTCAGAAGGCTGACTAAATTGCGGAAATTTGCCATTTCCCCAGTCATAATTCCCCCCATCAACAATAACACCGCCAACACTTGTGCCGTGTCCGCCAATCCATTTGGTAGCAGAGGCAACCACAATGTTTGCGCCGTGTTCCAAAGGTCTAAAAAGGTAGCCCCCAGCTCCAAAAGTGTTGTCCACAACGAGAGGAATGTCGTGTTTTTTAGCAATTTTGGCAATTTCTTCAAAGTCGGGGATATTAAAACCAGGATTTCCTATTGTTTCAAGGTAAATAGCCTTAGTTTTTTCGTTGATAAGTGCCTCAAAAGAGGCAGGTTTGTCGCCATCAGCAAACTGTACCTCTATTCCAAGTCGCTTAAAAGCCACTTTAAACTGGTTGTATGTGCCACCATACAGAAAAGAGGTACTTACAATGTTGTCGCCTGCCTCCAAAATATTGTTTAGGGCAATAAATTGCGCAGCTTGCCCAGATGCCACCACAAGTGCCGCCACGCCACCTTCAAGTGCCGCAATTCTTTTCTCAAGCACGTCTGTTGTAGGGTTCATCAGGCGTGTGTAGATGTTTCCAAACTCCTTTAAAGCAAACAAATTTGCTCCGTGAGTGGCATTTTTGAAGACATAAGAGGTAGTTTGGTAGATAGGAACTGCACGAGAGCCAGTTGTAGGGTCAGCTTCTTGTCCTGAATGTAGTTGTAGGGTTTCAAATTTGAAATTAGACATAATAAATTGGGGGTTTTTGTTGAAAATATAAGGAAAATTGTGTATTTTTTTTCTTGAGGATTGTCAGAATCACAGATTTTAAAAAGGATTACACGAATGACATAGATTTAGTACAACAGATTTTTAAATAATTACACTAAATAATACAAATTACTACAATAGATTTAAAAAAAACGTTGTAATTTAGAAGTTATTAAGAATGACATAGGTTTACTATAACAAGTTTAAAAACCTGTATAATTAAAAAATCCGTGTAATCAGCGTAATCCTTAAAAAATCCGTGATTTAAGATGTGTTTAGAGCGAGAAACAGCAACAACAGCAGCAAAGCGTTGTAAAAATTGGGTTGGAGAACCTTGAAAGGTTGTTGGGTTTTTGTTTGTTGGAGTTTGTGGTTTTCATTTCGTTGAATGTTCGTTTATCTTTCCTAATATATTGTTATAATAAGTTTAGGTAGGATTTAGCACCTTTTCCAAATTAGCCACTAAAATGGGAGGTTGCCTGAAGTTCGTAGAGCCTAATCTCTCCCTTCATCTTTATAAACCAAGTGTGAGTTGGTAAATGTGTTGCAAAAGTATAAGAAGTTTATATTACTTCCAAATTTTTTGTTATATTTTTTTTGATTTTTTTTATAAAAAGCTCAAAAATATAGCTTAATATACTCAAAATGCAGTATATTAAGCTAAAAAAAGAAAAACTGTAATTGAAATTTATCTACTAATAATTGAAGTTGGCTTTGTTTTGATAAAAATACGCTTTGTATAATAGCCAGAAATAGCTGCAAAAGCACCAATAATACCTCCAATGATAGCAATAATAGCAAAAAGCCATTCACTTCCTGCGGATAAGCCAAAAAGTTCTGCTATTCTTCCAGAAAGTATTTGTTCATTTTGCAAATCAGCCCAAAAAGCTTTGGTTGCCCAGACAAAAAACACGCCAAAAAAAGCTGAAAAGAATACTCCCCACGCAGTTTTGCCCAAAATAGCTGCTACAAAATAGCAAACAACTGCCATCAACCACCATTCAAAGAATATTTGTACTGCTACAACAAGTAATATTGTTAAAAAGAAAACCATTTTTTTTGAATTGTGAATTTTGAATTGTGAATTGTGAATGAAATACATTGTTTGTCCAAGTTCTCAATGCCGTTGTTTGTGTCTTCACAAACAACCGCTACGAATTGTGAATTAAACATTTTGTACTCATTCACAATTCACAATTCCTAATTCACAATTAATTAAATTTAAGTTTGCCGTTGGACACTGCCATAAGGTTGCAAAGTTTGTATAAAAGGCGTGCGCCTACGTTTCCGTCCCATTCTGTGTGGTCGTCAGAAGCAATTTCTACCAAATCAAAGCCAACAATTTTCTTTCCTTTTCCTACAAGGCTCGTGAGCAAGTAAATAATTTCGTCAAATTCAAGACCTCCAGGAACAGGCGTACCCGTATTTGGGCAAAGTTTTGGGTCAAGTCCATCAATATCAAAACTAATATAGACGTTTTCAGGTAGTTCAGCAATGATTTCATCACAGATAACGCTCCAAGTTTTGCCTTCATAACGCTGATTTTTGATATTTTTATCAAAAAACGTCTTTACACGTCCTTTAGAATCTTGAATATAGGCATATTCTTCTTCACAATAATCCCTAATTCCGACTTGCACGAGTTTCTCTATATGTTTCATTTTGAGCGCATTGTGCATAATTGAAGCGTGAGAAAACTCAAAATCTTCATACGCATCACGCAAGTCGCAATGTGCATCAATTTGCAAGATAGCAAACTTTTCGTGTTTTGTGGCAAGGGCTTTCATAAAGCCAAGTGGCGTGCTATGGTCGCCACCTACAAGCCCTACTAATTTATCCTTTTTGAGGTGTGCCAAAGCCGTTTTTTCCACATAATCATTGAGTTTTTTGCATTCTTTATTGATTTTTGCAGGGATTTTTGCGAGGTAAGCCGCATCTTTTCTTTCTTTGTCTTCACCCTCTTCTAGCCAAGTGATGTAAGACTCCACTTCTTCACGCAAAACGTAAGAAGTATCTGCAATATCTTGGTCTCCTTCAGGCATAAAAATACCTAATTGCCACGCATCTTTAATGCTTGGGTCAAACAAATCAACCTGCAAAGACGCATTAAAAACCTCATTTGCACCTTCCACAGTGCCAGCATTGTAAGAAACTGTAACCTCCCAAGGCACAGGAATAAGGATTACTTCACAGTTTTTTTCATCAAAAGGCAAACCAAAAATATGGTCAGGATTTCCCACACCGTTGGGGTCATAAGCAGCAATAATTTGTTTCTTTGTCATAATAATTGTGAATGATGAATTAGGAATTAGGAATTATGAATTATGAATTATGAATTATGAATTAGGAATTGTGAATTAGGAATTAGGAATTGTGAATTAGGAATTGTGAATTAGGAATTAGGAATTAGGAATTGTGAATTGATGTTACGCAGGACAAACCAAAATAAACATTTGTATTAGAATGTAGGGGCTGGGCTTGCCCCCAGTAATGTTAATTTCTAAAAAAGTGCTATACTTTGTGTTGTTGGGTGTTTCCACCCGACAACAAATATAGCTTTTAAATACCAGTTTTTGGAGAAAATAAAACGTAAAAATCATTATTTTCTCCAAAATG
>JANYGM010000243.1 GCA_025362415.1 bacterium | reverse complement strand
AGCGTAACAGACGACCAAGCATTAAAAGCAGGATTTGATTTGGCTAAAATAGAAGGGATTTTGCCTGCCTTAGAAACAGCTCACGCACTTGCAGCACTTGACCTTATGACGTTTTTACCTACTGATATTGTGGTAATTAACCTTTCCGGACGTGGTGATAAAGATTTAACAACGTATTTGAAATATATATAGCCCCATTGTCTAAATACAAACTAAATCCAACTTATCAGTCTTAAATTATAGTATAAAAGCCTCTAAATTTCTCATAAAAAATTTAGAGGCTTTTATACTATCTTGGTACATACATTGCGCCAAATCCTTTGCCAATTTTCTCTAAATTCCTGATAGCAGAAGAGCTAATATGTTCAAATTCTATATCACAGTTGATAAAAATAGTCTTCAAATCTGGCTTCATATCCCGCATAAAGCGTAATTGGTTCATTTCGTAGTCTAAATCATCACCATTACGCAAACCACGTATAAGTGTAACGTCTGCAGTTTCTTCTTTTTCCTGCATATACATCACTAAAAGCCCTTTAAAAGTATCAATTTGTATGTATTTAAGCACTTCATTATCAATAGTTTCTGTATTATTGACAGGCTGATTTTCTTTTTCAGGATTAACACCTTTTGCAATAATAACTTTGTCAAAAATGCGTGATGCTTTCTGCAAAATATTGAGATGCCCATTGTGAAAAGGATTAAAAGAGCCTGGATAAATGCCTATTTTGGGTCTAAAAACCTTCAAATAATCTATCAAAAACTGCAAATTTTGACTATTTTCTGGATATTTCTCTTTAAAATTCTCTAATAATGCAATTCTACCCATTTTGTACATTGCATAATCATAAAACTGATATTCTTTAAAAATAGCTGTTTCCCATTCCAAAAGCTCCGAAATAGTGCTATTTTTGACTATTTTCATATCCAAATCACAAAAAACTGCACTTAGTTTATTGCTTGGTGTGTGGTATTTTGTATCAAGAATTATTTGTGCAATAAGCTCCGTATTTGGGTGATTGGGGGCATATTTTCTAAAAAAAGTCGCTGATTTCTCTTCATTATCATTGGCTTTTGGGTCGTAAACAATGTCGTGAAAATACGCTACAATCTGTAAAATATTTCTCTCTTCTTGTGATACGCTATCAGAAGACGTTAATTCTTCAATATGCAACAACAAATCAAATAGATGTTTTTCTGTGTGATAAAAGCGGTGCGCCTCTTGCCACGCCTTAGCAATAATATTAGCCTCTTTTATGCCATATTCGGCAAGTAGAGGCACATTATATAAATGTTTATAAGAAATATTCTCCATAATTTAAGGTTATTTAAACTTGTTATGTAGTTTTTTGTTGTAAATTTGCGTGAAAGATACAAAAAGCACTAAAATAACCTATTTTTATCAATGAAAAAAATCATTTTTATTTTACAAATTATCCTTTTCTTATTATTTTCTTGGGCATATATTACTGACAGGCACTTATTGTTTTTATTTTTGCTTATTCCTGTTCATTTTTTTCATATTTCAGTTTTATTAGCGGATTTTAGGCAGTCAGATGAGCTTACAGTGTGGCAAAAATCCTATTTAATTGCACTTATGGGCGCAGGAATGTCCACTTTTACGCCTGCTTGGGATATTTGTTTTGGGCTTTGCGCTGTTTTTGTTACTTTTTTAAGCATCAAAGAGTTATATTTAAGTACAAAAAATAATTAAAAATATTGTATTTTAACTCATAATTCACAACTTAAAACTCACAACTCAATCACACATTCTTAAAAACGTCTTCCATTTCATCAGGATAGATTTTTAGTACATTTGTCAAAACGAGTAAAACGAGTGTTCTTGATGCAATATTTTTATTTATGTTGGCTATTTCTGCAAATTTATTGAGTGTAATTTGAGTATTTGCATGTAAGTATTTTAATAAAATATTCTCTTTTTCTCCGTAATGAAAAGAAAAACTCTTTTTTTCTTTTTTTCTTTCTTTTAAGATTTGGCGCATTTCTTTGCTTGCCTGCACACAACGGTCTCCCACACGTACAAAAGCCTTATTTTCAGGTAGTTCTGCATTGGCAAGTACATAATGAGGAGAGTTATCACTTTTGGGAATAGTAAAAATCAAAATTTCTTTTTCAGAATCTTCTAAAAAAATACGTTCAATTTCGTAAGTAATAGGCGGAAAACAATAGCGTTCTACAGCTCTACTAAGTAAAAATTCATCTTCATCAGGGAATCTCAGCCCTTCTATAAGCAAATCATCACGCACTCCAATCAGCAAAGTGCCACCTTCTGAATTGGCAAAAGCAACAAATTCTTTCAAGATTTTCTCTGGGTGAGTGGCTTTGAGCTTAAACTCCAAATACTGCCCTTCCCCTTGTTTCACTAACTTTTTTAGCGTTGGAATGTCCATTTTTAATGTAAGATTTCAGTAAAAATAGTATTTATAAATTAGGAATTAGAAATTAGGAATTAGGAATTATAAATAAATAGAAAGTATTGATATAAATTATTTGGCAAGCAAAATAGTCATTTTTGCTATTTAATCAAAATAAAATAAAATTTGGGAATTAAAATAGTTAGAAATAAAACAATTTTCATCTTCTTATTTTTACAATAACTTAGTAATCAATATTTTATATTCATACCTCGTACTTCGTACTTCGTCATTCCTTATCTTTTAAATATTTTTTTATTGATATGATGTGTAAGAATAGCACAACCTGCGCCCACAAGCGCACCCGCAAATACGTCAGAGGGATAATGTACGCCCAAATGCAGCCTTGAATATGCCGTAAGTGATGCCCACGTATAAGCAGGCGCAATAACGTACCATTTTGGAAATGCCAAACTCACAGATGTAGCCACACCAAAAGCACTACTTGTATGCCCAGAAGGAAAAGAATAATCACTTTCCACACTTTGATTATCTAAAAACGGATACGTAATATAGGGTCTTTGCCTATGTACGGCATATTTTATGGCAGTAGTCAGGGCAAATGTAGTGGCAACAGATGCAAAAATATATAATCCTTTTCTTGTTAAAATACTATCTTTTTTCAGAAGTCCTACGCTAGTAAGCACAGTCGGAGTAGCA
This sequence comes from bacterium, assembly GCA_025362415.1. Taxonomy (GTDB): domain Bacteria; phylum Bacteroidota; class Bacteroidia; order Cytophagales; family Thermonemataceae; genus JANYGM01. Next base: position 1,636 of record JANYGM010000243.1, on the reverse strand, counting down.
ATAACTACAAAAATATCTGCATCACTCAAAAAATGAAATCCAGCATCTAGGTTTTTATTTCTGTTAATATTAGTATTTTTAAGTATATCAATATCAATGTTTTGTGCAAAAATTAAAGAAGAAAACTGCAACGAAAACAAATTGATAAATAGAAAAATAAATATTTTGGGTTGTAGTATTTTCATATTTTGGGTTGTGATAAATAAAGAAAAATATACTAAAACAATTTTATATATCTTTGAAAAGTCCAATTTTTCTTTTTATTATCTGTGGATGTTTCCAAAATATTTAATTCTTTCATATCCTCTAAAATTTTGTAAGCAGTTGCTGATGAAGTTTCCGTAATTGTGGCTATTTTTTGGGCATTGATGATAGGTTTTTGGTAAAGATAATCCATTATTTTTAGGAGATGATTGGTTCTATTTCCTAGTTTTTGTATGCTTTCTTCTACTTCTTTTTTGAGTTTTAAGATAGCATCAAAAGTTTCAATACCATTTTTACAGGTTTCAATAATACCTACCAAAAAGAACTTAAACCACTGTTTTAGGTCATTTTTGGTACGAACATTCATCAAATTATCATAATATAATTGCTTGTGTTTCTCAAAAAAATCAGATAAATACAAGACAGATTTTTTTAAAATATTTTTTTCAACAAGGTACAATGTAATCAATAGTCGTCCAACTCTACCATTTCCATCTAAAAATGGGTGTATTGTTTCAAATTGATAATGAATAAGTGCTATTTTGAGCAAATCAGGGAAAAACTCCTCTTCATTATGCACAAATTTTTCCAAATCACTCATCAAATCATTGATGTAAATGTGTGCAGGCGGCACAAAAACAGCATCTTTGAGGGTTGCGCCACCTATCCAATTTTGGCTCGTCCTAAACTCACCTGGCATTTTATGTTTGCCTCTTACGCCTGTGAGCAATATTTTATGTGTTTCTTTGATAAGTCGGCTAGAAAAAGGCAAATCTTTTAGCCTTTCTATAGCTTTATTCTGCGCAGAAATATAGTTTTGCACTTCTTCCCAATCATCTCTTTTCTCAAAAATAAGGTCTTCTTTTGCCATTAAAGCCTCTTCTATGTTGGTTTGTGTACCTTCTATTTTTGAACTTTGTGTAGCCTCTTTGAGTACGTGCATACTAATAAACATATCAATATTGGGGATATATTCAGAGTACATATCTAGCCTACCAATTTGCCTATCTGCTTGAGAAAGAAGCTGTTGTATTTCCATATCCTCCAACAACCATTTTCTATTGATAAAATTGGGTTGAAAACTCTTATAAAAACCTTGATTTTGATAATTACCTGCCTGAAAATCTTTCATTAAAATTCACTTAAAAAAATTCTATTTTTCTAATTATTTTAAACAAAGATAGCTATTTTTTCTATAATTTAATGGTTTTCTATAATAAAAATTAAAGTTTTTTTATTTTTTATCTTTTTAATATAAAAAATAAAATTTATATAATTCTAAATTGTTTCCTATAATCAGTTTGTGTATTGATTCAAATATATTTAATTATTTGACTATTAACATTTTGTATTCATTCACAATTTAAAATTCACAATTTAAAATTCACAATTCACAATTCACAATTCACAATTCACAATTCACAATTTAAAA
>JANYGM010000241.1 GCA_025362415.1 bacterium | reverse complement strand
AATCATATAAACCACCAAAAATATAGGCGTGTATTTGTTGCAAACCTTTAGTAGTACCCACGACAATTTCATCTATTAAATTGCTTTTAAAAAGTGAATACGCTTTTTTCTTACTTTGTCCATCAATACTATTATCATCATACAAAAACCAATCTAAAAATTTTATTGCCCTATTGTTTGGAAAATGTTTTGCAATAGCAATAATGTTGCTACTATCTAATGTGTCGGTTAAATATTTTTTCCCGTCTAATGCAGATAATTTAAGTTGGTTAGTCTTACTCACCAACTCATTTTTTTCTTTTTTCAACTTAGCTTTGAGGTATTTCCAATAGTTACGGTTTTTTGTATAATCAACTTCTTCATTTAATATTCCTACCACATCTATTACGCTAAACCACCACTTGGCATTTTCTTCATCCCAAATGGCACGTACTTCTCTGTCATCAAAAAAACGGATAGATATTTTGGTTTTATAAATTATAGCCAATTTTAGAAAGATTTAGTTTAATGGTACATTCAGAACTCACAATTACTTACGTTTCTATTACTTTAGTTTTCAGCCCTGCCCAATGGAGTTTATCAATAGTAATACCAACAATATAAGCATCAATTTCTATGTTTCCCACCAAAAAAACTTGAATTTTATTAAGGTTTTTACGCATTGTAAAAGCAAGTTCTTGGAATTTCTCCACAATATCCAAATCTTCATCAGAGTGCCATTCTTGCGGAGTAGTAACTACTCTAAAGAAATTATCAAGCGTTTTCTTTGTAATTTGAGTATCTGCTGGAAGTTGCAAATATTCCAAAATTTGGGTATTATTGAGGGTTTCTTTTGTAGGCAAATCCCACGAAAACGCTTCAAAAGGCTCATCAGACTCACTTGGAAAAAGTAATTCATCTGCGGCAGCCGTAAGTTTATCTAAGGTCGTTTGTAGTTTTTCTTCTTCTATCATAAAATTGCTAAATTGAGAGATTTTCCTAAGTTTTAAAAAGTCCCCTACTTTCTAAGGAGGGGTTAGGGGTGGTTAAAACAGGATTATTCATAAACACTATTTTATTGCTCCAAAAAAAGCATTAGCAGGTTTTGCGGCATCTTGGCTAAAATGAAAATCATAAAAATGCTGATATACTTCTTCTCTTGAAAGCACACCATCACCATTGTTATCAAGCAAATTAAAAACCATTTGTGCATTTTCCACAGGATTTCTAAAACCTTGATAAAGTTTTGTGAACTCATTAAGTTGAAGTTTGTCATCTTTATTAATATCAATCAGAGGAAAAATATTATCTAAAAATGGCTTGACAAATTGCTCATACGTACTATCATTTACAAGAGTGCGCTCATACGCTTGTAAAAATTCTGCCAAACTGATTTTGTCATCATTATTAATGTCAGAAACCATCATTAGTTTGCGCCAATATTTTTTAAATGCGCTACCAAAATTCTTAGAGTTTTCGTCCCCCATTTCCCAATTAAAAATCTTTGCAAAATTTTCCACAATAATATCCATATCTTCTGCTTCTACGGTATTGTTGCCATCAGCATCAAAAAAGTGAAATAATTGGCTGATTTTTTTCTTCTGAAATTCAGTAAGCATAATTTTAAAATAGTTTTAGTTTAGAGATAATTTTAAAGTTTCTCCTAATAGATAACTCAAATATAGAACAATGTAAGGAGTATTTTCTGAAATACAAAAATAAATTAAATATTGTGTCCTAAAAATACGAAATATTTTTTATTTTGTACGGATTTTGCTATATCTTTGTAAAAATATTTTACTCTTATTATATGAAAATTACACCAAACATTTTTTTTGTGGTTATTTTGTTGTTTTTAACTTCAAAATCTTATGCACAAGATGCAACAAAAGCTATTTGTTACCGTTGGGAACTTACTAGCCTTTCAATGGGCGCACGCACAATAGAAACAGCAGAACTTCGTCAGAAAAAAAATAATATGAATATGGAATTTGGGGAGGAAGGAGCTTGCACCGTTATTCCTTCTATACAAGAAGCCCCTATCAAAAAAAATAAATGGCGTTGGGAAGAGGAAGGCAAAAGTATTGTCATTATTACGCTTGACGAAAAAAACAAACGTGTAAATCAAACTTTCAAAGTAGAAAAACTTACACCAAAAACTTTAGTGTTGTCTATTGGAGATAATAAAAATAAAGAAATTTTTACTTATAAAAACGTAGGGAAAGTAAGAAAGTAATAAAGCGTTTAATCAGGATTTGCAGGAGTTACAAGATTTTTAGGATAATACAAACTCACCCATTTAGAAGCAGGATTTACAAGAATTATAAGATTTGCAGGATAATACAATTTTTAATCAGGATTTGCAGGAGTTACAAGATTTTTAGGATAATACAATTTTTTGTGTTATCCTTTTTTGTATTTGTATTATCTTTGTATTTATCCTAAACTCCTGTAAATCTTGGTTCAGACATTGTATTTATCCTAAACTCCTGTAAATCCTGGTTCAGACATTGTATTTATCCTAAATTCCTGTAAATCCTGGTTCAGACATTGTATTTTTTGTTAAATATTTTCTTGAATTGTAGGCTATTTGCTCCAAAGTTGATAAGTAATCCAATGGGTAAATCATAAACATTAACATAATTTTTTGCTTGTGCCAAATGCACATCTTCTAAATTAATTACAGCCTTAATTTCTAGCATAACAGAGCCTTCTATTATAAAATCCACACGTCTAGTACCTACATTTTCTCCGTAATAATACAGGATTTGCTCAATTTCTCTCCCAAATTGCAAGCCAGCATTTTTAAATTCTATTGCTAGACATCTTTGATAAATAACTTCTTGAAAACCATTTCCGAGATAATTATGCACTTTCATAGCACAACCATTTATCTTGTAGGTTATGTCGTTTAGGTCTAGTTCTATTTCCATTGTGATTTATTGTAGTTTATTTATTTTTATCTTTTATTTTTTCTGATGTGGTCGTTTTTCTATAAAATGTTCCACGTGGAACATTTTATAGAAAAGTGTATTTATATTCCGTATTATCCTTGTATTTATCTTAAAATTTTTGCAAATCCTACTCCAAATATTGCTTCTAACTACTTTGTTATTTTCTTTGTTTTAGCTAGAAGAATAGCACTTATTTAGTTGCTAAGATAAACTAAATTTAGTTTTTCTCTAAATTTTATCTAAAAGAAAAGCAATTTGTACAATGGGAAGATATAAGAAAGAACCAAACATTATTCTTTTTGCAGATTCTTTAGAACCATCTTTCATCAGATAAAAACTCTGTGCCAAAAATAAACAACCACAAATGGTTACAACCGCAGAAGAGATAACTCCTGTAAGTCCAAAAAGACTAGGCAAAAGCCCCAACGGAATTAGAAAAAGTGTATAAATCATTATTTGTAAAGCAGAATTTGCACTTCTTCCAGAGGCAGAAGGCAATAATTTAAAACCTGCTTTCTGATAATCTTCGTCTAAAACCCAAGCAATAGCCCAAAAATGTGGAAATTGCCAAATAAACTGTATGCCAAAAATTAGCATTGCTTGATAAGTTATCTCACCAGTAGCGGCAGTCCAACCCAAAAGCGGAGGTAATGCACCAGGAATAGCACCCACAAAAACTGCTATTGGTCCTACCCTTTTGAGTGGCGTATAGACAAAACTATACAAAATCATTGACACAACAGACAAAATAACAGTAAGCGGATTGGTATAAAAAGCAAGTAACCCAATTCCCAAAGCGGTCAAAATAATGGTATAGATAATAGTTTCTTGTACACTGACTCGTCCAGTTGGTAGAGGTCTATCTCTTGTACGAGTCATTAGTTTGTCCAAATCTTTCTCAATAACTTGGTTAATAATGACAGATGCAGCAGAAATGAGAAATCCGCCTAGGCTTAAACCTAAGAATTGCGCCCATTGAAAGCCTTGTTTTATCCCTAAAACGTAGCCAAAAGCAGCAGAAAAAGCGACTAATGCCGACAACCTAAATTTCAAAAGTTGTGCATAAGCACGCACTTTAATAGAGAATGTATTATTACTTATATTATTTTCAGCTATGAGCATTGTATATAAAATTTTATGTATTTCCTTTTGATTAAACTTTTTCCAATAAGTATTTGTTTCAACGGTGCAAATATACACAAATTTGAGAGATTTTATACTAAATTTTAGTTAGGAAATTCCCCAAAAAACTTATAATCAAGTCAATTAAGGCATATTTTTCTTATAATGTTCCACGTGGAACATTTGATGCCTTGCAAAATAAAGCACTTAAAGTTCTCTGCACCGTCAGCTAAAGCAGACGGCAAGATATAATAAAAAAGTAGGACAAAAAAGTATTTCTGTTTGCTTTCTTTTCTTTTGCCGTCTGCTTTAGCTGACGGTGGGATAATTTTTGGGTATCTAAAACTTTGTGCTAGTCAATGTCAAAAAATAGAAAGAAGTCTATTATAGTCTTCTGAAGCTTTGGGATTTTAATGAGATGCAAAATGTTCCACGTGGAACATTTTGTGTGATTTATGCCATTTCCAGCCATTTGGCTATATAAAAATCTTCTTTTTCACGCATTATTTGCGCATCTTTTTTGGTTTTATCCTTATATCCGCAAAGGTGTAAAACTCCGTGAATGATTACCCTACGCAATTCTTGTTCAAAAATAGTTTTTAGTGTTGCTGCATTTTCTCTTACACGTTCTATGCTAATAAAAATATCACCTTCAATTTTATTTTCATCATCAGAATTATCAAAGGTAATAATATCAGTAAGTGTGTCGTGATTGAGGTATTCTACATTGATTTTGTGCAAATAGGCATCATCACAAAAAACAAACGAAAGCTCCCCTATCTTAAATTTAGGGTTTTCATTTTTAACGCTTTCTTTTAGCCATTTTCTGGTAAGCATAATGGCGGAAAGTTTAAAATCTATATTTTCTGTATCAAAATATATTTCCATTTATTTAATTTATTTTAGATTTTTTATAAAGTTTTGGCTATTTTTTGTTATAAAAACGCTTTTTTGTTGTAAATTTAAGCAATAATAGGAGAATATAAAAGCATTTGGAAAATATAGATAATACTCGCAATGAATTTTAGAGATACGCTTGATAACAATGATATATTTGGTAAGGTAGCACAAGCCGCACAAGCAATAGGTGTGCCTGTGTATGTGGTGGGTGGTTTTGTACGAGATTTGATAATGACACGTCCTTCCAAAGATATTGATTTTGTTTGTGTAGGAAGTGGCATTGACTTAGCGCAGAAATTGGCTGAAATGTTTTTTCCAAAAGGAGAAGTAATGTTTTTTAAGAATTTTGGAACGGCAATGCTCAAAGCAGGCGGTTTTGAATTAGAGTTTGTGGGGGCAAGAAAAGAATCTTATGAGCGTAATTCTCGTAAACCAATTGTGGAAGATGGCACACTAGAAGACGACCAAAAAAGACGTGATTTTACTATCAATGCGCTTGCTATTTCGCTTAATGCAGACAATTATGGAGAACTTTTAGACCCTTTTGAGGGCATAAAAGATATTAAAAGGAAAATTATACGCACTCCCCTAGCACCAGATATTACGTTTTCTGACGACCCTTTGCGTATGATGCGTGCCATTAGGTTTGCTACTCGTTTTGGTTTTGATATTGAAGGTACAACTTTTCAGGCTATTACAGAAAATAGAGAACGCATTAAAATTGTGTCGCAAGAACGTATTACAGATGAACTGAATAAAATTATTTTGGCAAATCCTCCTTCTTATGGTTTTAAGTTGCTTTTTCATTCCAAACTTTTGCATATTATTTTCCCAGAAATGGCAGAACTTCAGGGCGTTGAAGCGGTTGGAGATAAAAAACATAAAGATAATTTTTACCACACTTTGCAGGTATTAGATAATTTGAGTGAAAAATCTGATGATTTGTGGCACCGTTGGAGTGCTATTTTGCACGATATTGCAAAACCTGCTACCAAGCGTTTTGATGAAAAAGTTGGTTGGACTTTTCACGGACACGAGGACAAAGGCGCAAGAATGACTGCTCCTATCTTCAAGCGTATGAAACTACCAATGGGTGAAAATATGCGTTTTGTGCAAAAACTTGTAAAACTTCACCTCCGCCCTATTGCGCTTATCAAAGATGTAATTACTGATTCTGCGCTTAGAAGATTGCTTTTTGAAACAGGTGATGACTTAGAAGCACTTATGGCACTTTGCAGAGCTGATATTACTTCAAAAGATGGTAGCAAAGTACAGCGTTATCTACAAAATTTTGATAAAGTAGAAAAAAAACTAATTGAATTAGAAGAAAGAGATAAACTCCGTAATTTTCAGCCCGTTATCACAGGGGAAATTATTATGGAAACGCTTAACTTAAAACCTTGTAGAGAAGTTGGCATTATCAAAACAGAACTTAGAGAAGCAATTTTGGAAGGCAAAATAAGAAATGAATATGAAGAGTCTTTTAATTTTATGCTCAAAATTGCAGAGAAACTAGGAATTAAAAATGAGTAGAAAAATTATGAGAAATTTACTACTGATTTAGTTTTTTAAAGAAGACTTCGGTTTAAGCGAAGCCTTCTTTTGAATAAGTAATTTTGAAAACTCCAAGTTATTTTTATAAATTTGCAACAGAACTTTTACAACAACAAAAATATTCACCTAAAATCAAAAGTAAATGCCTAACAAAACTACTCAAAAAAAATATTTTATATTATTTCTTATTTTTTTCTCCTGTACAAATGCTTGGGGGCAACACGCAGAAGACACAACCACCACACACAAACGAAAGAAAAAAGTTACTATTATTCCCTTGCCTATTATTTATTATACGCCAGAAACTAAACTTGCAGCAGGTTTTTTAGGGGTTTGCTTGTTCAAAACATCTCCTCAAACTCGTACTTCTAATATAGATTTAGCAACAGTTATCACCTCAAGAAAACAGCGTTTGTTTGATATAGAAGTCAATATGTTTACGCCACAAGAAAAATATTTTATCAAATCTTCTATTTATTTGGCAAAATTCCCCGAAAGTTTTTTTGGTATTGGCAACGACAGACCTAATATACCTGAAAAAATAGATTATAGTATTGCAAGAGGCAATTTGAGGGTATTGCGTAAAATAAAAGAAAAAACCTTTGTAGGTATGCAATACCAATTCTTTGGTACTTATAGAGTTATGCAAGATAAAAATACACCTAATCCTATTCCTACAGGAGGCAGAGGTAGTCAGATGTCAGGTTTTGGCTTTGCTTTTGTGTATGATAGTCGTGATAATATTGTGAATGCACGCAAAGGAATGTATTTTGAAGTTTCTAATTATGGTTATTTGAAAGCATTGGGAAGTGAATTTGAATCTTTCCAGTTATATATAGATGCTCGTAAATATATCAGAATGAATAGAAAAGGTATTTTGGCGGTGCAAGGCATAGGAAATTTTAATGTAGGTGATGTTCCTTTCAAAATGCTAGGCACTTTGGGAGGTGTGTATCAGATGCGAGGCTTTTATAATGGACGGTATAGAGATAAAATAGCAATAATTTTTCAGGCTGAATACCGCCATATCCTTACAGAACGCTGGGGGTTTACGGTTTTTGGAAGTGTGGGAGATGTTGGCAAAAATATTTCTGATTATGGTTCTAAAGGTATGAAATTTGCAGGTGGTGTAGGTTTACGTATTAAACTATCCAAAAAAGAAAATGTGAATGTGCGTTTTGATTTTGGTGTAGGCACAAAAAGTAGCCTAAAACCTTATTTCAACGTAGCAGAAGCATTTTAAATAATAGTCGTTAAATAATAAAATTGAACAAAAATAAAATTATGCTAAAAGTTAAAAACAAAATTATATTCTTTGTATGTCTTATGGTGTTCTTCCAATTGCCTATTTTAGCGCAAGAAAAAAATACAGAAATACAAAATGACACTATAAAAAATATTACGCTCAAACCTGATACTATTGTGTCTGATAGTATCATTACAGATACTACCAAAAAACCAAAAAAACTTTCTATTATTTCCTTGCCCCTACTCTACTATACGCCAGAAACAAGTGTAGCAGGTGGCGGATTTGTGTTGTTTTTGTTCAAAACTGCCCCTAATACAAGGGTTTCTACTTTGGATATTACAACAGTTGGAACAGTACGCAAGCAATTATTGTTAAATTTTACGTTGAATTTATTTACCAAAGAAAATAAATACTTTATTAAGTCTGAAATAAATTTTGCAAAATTCCCAGATAATTTTTACGGGATTGGGAATAATCAGCCCACTATCAATGATGTGATAGACTATAAATTGCTAAGAGCTAATTTTAGGATGTTGCGCAAACTTCCCAAAGGATTTTTTGTTGGTATGAAGTACCAGTTTTACCAAATCTTTGACCTTACCCAAGACAAAAATGCAGTAAATACAGATTTTATAGGAAATAAAGGTAGTTTGTCGTCTGGTGCAGGAGTT
>JANYGM010000005.1 GCA_025362415.1 bacterium | reverse complement strand
TGGAGGCTATGTTTCTTGGGGCTTCTTCTTTCAACGGTGATATAAGCGGTTGGAATACAGTAAATGTTCAAGATATGAGTTCAATGTTTTTCTCTGCTACTGTTTTTAATCAAAATATAGGTGCTTGGAATACGGCAAACGTTACAGATATGTACAGTATGTTTCTTGGGGCTTCTTCTTTTAATCAAAACATAGGTGCTTGGAATACGGCAAATGTTACGAATATGGTTTTTATGTTTGGTGGTGCTACTGTTTTTAATCAAAATATAGGTGCTTGGAATACGGCAAATGTTACAAATATGGCTCTTATGTTTGCACAAGCTACAGCTTTCAATCAGAATATAGGTAACTGGAACACAGCAAATGCTACAGTTATGTCTAGGATGTTTTATTTTGCGTCTTCTTTCAATCAAAATATAGGCAGTTGGAATACAGCAGGAGTTACAAATATGAGTGAAATGTTTTCAGGAGCCACTTCTTTCAACCAAAATGTAAGTACTTGGAATACGGCATCTGTACAAAATATGAGTAGAACGTTTCAAGGAGCTACTTCTTTCAACCAAAATATAGGTGCTTGGAATACGGCAAGTGTGCAAGATATGGAAGCTATGTTTGTAGGAGCTACAGTTTTTAATCAAAATTTAGGTACTTGGAACATCAGATTTGTCACAAATATGGCTGCTATGTTAAATAATAGTAACTTATCTGTGGCAAATTATGATGCTACACTTATTGGTTGGGCGGCTCAAACGAGAACTAATGTAACCTTAGGTGCTTTAGGTCTGAAATATTGTATAGGAGCTGCTGCTCGTGCCATACTTGCTAGTGCGCCAAGAAATTGGATAATTACAGGAGATGCACCTGTTAGTATCTCTATTACACCTGCAGTGCTTACTGGTGGTTCTACCTTGTTGGGAGCAAACTACAGCCAAACGTTTAATCAAACAGGACTTAATGGCACACTTACGTGGTCTGTAAGTGCAGGAACACTACCTGCTGGACTTTCTATTGCATCAAGTACAGGTGTTATTTCTGGTGTACCAACAAGTATAGGTACAAGTAACTTTACAATTCAAGTAAGTAATGGAACTTGTTTGCAAACACTAACCTATACCATTGTGGTAGTAGGCTGCCCAACAGCATTCAGCAATACAGTTTCTGTTGATGGTATAACAACAATTCCTTATGTTTTAAATGCGAGTATAGCGAATATAACAAATTTTACATATTCAGTAAGCCCAAGTTTGCCTGCGGGTCTTAGCCTCAATACTACAACAGGGCTAATTTCTGGTACACCAACTACTGTAATGCCCACTACTACTTATATGGTTACGGCTACACAAGGAATTTGTACGCTTACACAAAACTACACTTTTGCTGTTATAGCTTCGCAAGCACAGTTTATTACCACTTGGGTAACCTATGACAATACTATCACAATACCAACTAATGTTGGTAGTAATTACAACTATACAGTTACTTGGACAAATCTCACAAATCCTAGTGCAGGTGGTGGCACAGTATCTGGGCGCACAGGCAATTATACCATCACAGGATTACAAAATGTTGATACTTACAAGGTGGCTATTACCGGGCTTTTTCCTCACTTTTCTATGGGCGTTAATTATATCCCACGGAGCTATGACCTTCGTACTATAGAACAATGGGGTACAAATGCTTGGACTTCTATGAATCACGCTTTTAGTAATTGTTCTTATCTTACTTATACTGCAACAGATAACCCTAATTTGAGTGGCGTGAGTGATATGAGTGGAATGTTTTTAAATTGTGCTAGTTTCAATGGTGACATAAGCAATTGGAATACCGCAAATATAACTAATATGAGCAGTATGTTTAGAGGTGCTACGGCTTTCAATCAAAATATAGGCAATTGGAATACGAGCAACATAACTAATATGAGTAATATATTCGCTTTTGCCACTAATTTTAATCAAAATATAGGTGCTTGGAATACAGGTAATGTTACAAATATGAGTAGTATGTTTTATAATGCCAGCTCTTTCAATCAAAATATAGGTGCTTGGAATACAGGTAATGTTACAAATATGGGTTATATGTTCGCTTTTGCAACATCCTTCAATCAAAATATAGGTAATTGGAATACAGCAAGTGTTACAGATATGAGTAGTATGTTTCGGAATGCTACTTCTTTTAATCAAAATATAGGAAGTTGGAATACGGCAAGTGTTACAGATATGAGTGCTATGTTTTTGAGTACAACAGTTTTCAATCAAAATATAGGAAGTTGGAATACGGCAAGTGTTACGGATATGAGTTCTATGTTTTTGACTACAACAGTTTTCAACCAAAATATAGGTGCTTGGAATACCTCAAGTGTTACAGATATGAGTCAGATGTTTTATGGAGTTCCAGATTTCAATCAAAATATAGGTGCTTGGAATACCTCAAGTGTTACAGATATGAGTAGTATGTTTAATAATGCCACTGCTTTCAATCAAAATATAGGTATTTGGAATACCTCAAATGTTACAGATATGAGTAGTATGTTTGAAGGAGCTACTGCTTTCAATCAAAACATAGGTACTTGGAATATTGGCAATGTTCATGGTATTAGTTCTATGTATTATATGCTGGATAATAGTGGTTTATCTGCTGCAAACTATGATGCTACACTTATTGGTTGGGCGGCACAAACTGTACAACCTAATGTAAATTTAGGTGCATTAGGCTTAAACTATTGCGCAGGAGCTGCGGCTCGTGCTATACTCACAAATACGTCTAATAATTGGACTATCATAGGAGATGCCCTGAATTGTACTTCTTGTCCTACAATTACTATCTCGCCTGTCGCATTTGCAGCAGGCGCAGTGAATGCTAGTTATAGCCAAACGCTCACACAAACAGGGCTTAGTGGTGTGCCTACTTGGTTAGTAAGTACGGGAATATTACCTGCAGGGCTTTCTATTGATATAAATAGTGGTATTATCTCTGGTATACCAACAAGTTTAGGAACAAGTAATTTTACTATTCAGGTAACAGATGGTACTTGTACTGCTTCACAAACCTATACTATTGTGGTAAGTTGCCAAACAACAATCAACCAAACTTCTTTACCTAACGCTATCCCTGGCGTATCTTACACACAAACATTAACACAAACAGGACTTACTGGTACTAATTTGTATTGGATTGAAAGCAATGGCGTTTTACCTTATGGTTTATATTTAAACTACTCTACTGGACAAATATATGGCACACCTAACCAAAGTGGTACTTATACTTTTACTATTGAGGTAGGAGATAATAATGGTAATACTTGTACTGCTTCACAAACTTATACTATTGTGGTAAGTTGTCCAAATATAATAATCAACCAAACAACGCTACCAAATGCCACAATAGGCACGCCTTATGCGCAAACACTCACCCAAACGGGGCTTAATAGCACTAATTTGTATTGGTCTGAAATAGGTACAACTTACCTACCTGGTGGTTTATATTTAGATTATTCTACTGGAGAAATAACTGGCACACCTAACCAAAGTGGTACTTATACTTTCACTATTGAGGTAGGAGATAATAATAGCAGTTGTACTGCTTCACAAACTTATACTATTGTGGTAGCTTGTCCAACAATAACAATCAATCCAGCTAATTTACCAAATGGCACGTTAGGAAGTGCTTATAACCAAACTATTACTCAAACAGGTTTTGTAGATGTACCTGATTCTTGGACTGTGAGTAGTGGAGATTTGCCTGACGGATTAGATTTGGATTATTCTACTGGAGAAATAACTGGTACACCAACATTACTAGGTACATTTACTTTTACTGTTGAGGTAGCGTATGGAGATTGCGTACAAAGCAAAGTTTTCACTATCATTATTGGAACTACGCCAGTTGTGGCAACTCAAACCATTACTTTCAACACGCTTGCGCCTGTTACGTATGGTGCGGTGCCGTTTGCACTTGTGGGCAATGCAAGTTCTAGTTTGCTTGTGAGTTATGTAAGTGCAAATACGGCTGTGGCTACTATCTCTGGGAATATTATTACCATTGTAGGGGCTGGTACAACAACTATTACTGCCACACAACTAGGAAATAGTGCTTATTCTGCCGCAACGCCAATGACACAACAACTAACCGTTTTGAAAAAAGATTTGACCATCACTGCGCCAAATACCTCTCTAATGCCTGATTGTGATGGTGGAAGAGCAGGCGCAGACCCTATGCCTACTACTTTTGTGCTTACCTACACAGGTTTTGTTTATAATGAAACGGTTGCAGTGCTGACTACTTTGCCAACAACAACCACGCAAATAGTACCTGGTAGAAGTGCTAGGTATTTGGTTATTGCTTCTGGTGCGCAGGCAGACAACTATAATTTTATTTATGTTGATGGAATGATTACCATTGAGCCTTGTCCATTTTGGAGACCAACAGCAACTGCTGGTACAGACCCTAATGCTACTGATGATACTTCACTTGAAGAGTCGCTTTCAAATCAAATAAAAGTATATCCAAATCCTTCTATTGCTGATTTTACGGTTGATTTTGGTAGCTTGAATTTAGGAAAATCTCTTGTACGTGTGTATGATGCACAAGGGAAAACAGTTTTCACTTCTGATACAGAAATCAATAACAATACAATGAAAATAGCACTCGCAAACTTTGCAAATGGCATTTATTTGTTAGAAATCAATAATCCAAAAGGAAGAGTTCTCAAAAGACTAATCAAAAAAGACTAGGATTTTTAGGATTTAAAGATTTTAGGATTTAACACAAAAAAGCCTTTCCAAACTTTGGAAAGGCTTTTTTTGTGTTAAATTCTTTAATCCGAGTATTGGTTTTTACTTTTATCAAAATAAAAACTGTACATTTATCTAAATCATACATAACGACTACAATGGCAAAGAAAAAAGAATGGAAAGAAGGTGAAATAGCACTTGCTTTTTTTGATAAAAACTTACTGCAGAAGTGCAAGGCTATGCTCCCAACTCAAAGAAAATATCTCAAAACAAAAACTTTGAATAACTAACATTTTTCACTACCTTTGCGCAAAATAACATACACATACGCAATGATTAGTACAGAAAATATCACCCTACAATACGGTAAACGTGTTCTTTTTGAAGATGTAACAATAAAATTCGTTCCAGGCAACTGCTATGGACTTATTGGCGCAAATGGCGCAGGCAAAACAACTTTTATGAAAATCCTTTCTGGTGAAATTGATGCCCAAAAAGGAAGAGTAAATATGACTCCAACCACTCGTTTATCTGTCCTGAAACAAAATCATTTTGAGTTTGATGAATTTACAGCACTAGAAACGGTCATTATGGGGCATACAAAACTCTACAAAATAATGAAAGAAAAAGATGCTATCTACGAAAACCCCAACGCAACAGAAGAGGATTATCTGCGTGCAGGTGATTTAGAGGCAGAATTTGCAGACCTTAGTGGCTGGAATGCAGAATCAGAAGCGGCAAAACTTTTAAGCGGACTTGGCATCAAAGAAGATTATCATTATACTTTACTTAAAGACTTAAACGGAAGTGAAAAAGTAAGAATTTTGCTTTCACAAGCACTTTTTGGAAATCCTGACGTTTTGCTTTTAGATGAACCAACCAACCATTTGGACGTGGAATCTGTGATGTGGTTAGAGAATTTTTTAGCTGATTTTCAGAATACTGTTATTGTTATCTCTCACGACAGGCACTTTTTGGACACAGTTTGCACACACGTAGCTGATGTGGATTTTCAGAAAATACAACTTTTTGCAGGTAATTACTCTTTTTGGTACGAATCTAGCCAATTAGCATCTCGCCAGAAACAAGATGCGAATAAAAAAACAGAAGACAAACGCAAAGAATTAGAGGATTTTATACGCCGTTTTAGTGCTAATGCCTCCAAATCAAAACAAGCTACTTCACGTGGCAAACTCTTAGAAAAACTTACTTTGGAGGATATTAAGCCATCTTCTCGTAAATATCCTTATGTAAATTTCAAGCCTGAACGTGAGGCTGGCGACCAAATGCTTACCATAAAAGGACTTACACAAAAAGGACAAGATGGCACTGTTTTCTTTGAAAATATGGACTTTACCATCAATAAAAATGATAAAGTTGCTTTGCTTTCTCGTGAGCCTCGTGCTATTGCTGCGTTTTTGGATATCTTAGCTGACATCAAAAAACCGCTTGCAGGTGAATACAAATGGGGCGTAACTACTACACAAGCCTATTTTCCTATTGATAATGAAAGTTTTTTTCAAGATGAAAGCCTTAATTTGGTAGATTGGTTGCGACAATTCTCCAAAGACAAAGACGAGAGTTTTATACGTGGTTTTCTAGGGCGTATGTTGTTTTCTGGCGAGGAAGCGCTCAAAAAATCTACTGTTCTCTCTGGTGGCGAGAAAGTGCGTTGTATGCTCTCACGTATGATGCTTTCAGGCGGAAACGTGCTAATGCTTGATGAGCCAACCAATCACCTAGATTTGGAGTCAATAACGGCACTAAATAATGGTCTTACGGATTTTGTAGGTACTATTTTGTTTGCCTCCCACGACCACCAGTTTATGCAAACAGTAGCTAACCGTATTATTGAAATCACGCCAAAAGGCATTATTGATAAAATGATGACTTATGACGAATACATACTAGACGAGAACGTAAAAGAAAGACGAGCTATTTTATACAAATAAAAGTGCGGTTAAACATTTTGTTGCTTTTTTTGTTTATTACAGTAGAAATTATTTTTTAACTATTAAACCCCTCAAGATTATGGCAGATATGCTTTATGAAGATGAATTTATCAAATTGTCGTTTGATGAAGAACTTAATTGTATTGTGAAAGATTGGCAAAAAGAAGTTTCTTCTGAAAAATTCAGAGAGATAATTATTGTACTTCTGATGAAAATCATACAAGTACGTATGCAACATAAGAATAAAGCTATCAATATCTTTGTTGATGCTCGCAAGATTGGTAAACTCGCCTTTTCAGAGGAAAATATGGCTTGGCTAGACAAAGACATTCACTCTGTTTATGGAATGAATAAGATTGCTAAAAAAGCGTTCTTTATGTCTAATGATGTGGCTAGTAATCTTCCTGTAATGAAATATATCACTAGCAATAATAATAGTACGAGTGGTGTTTCTATGAACCTTTTTACTGATGAGCAAGAAGCAAAAGCGTGGTTGTTGAGTTAAGCTTATTCGCTTAGTATATGACAAAATTCAGAAGCAAAAATCCTCGTGATTTGTGATGACACAAACCACGAGGATTTTTTAAATGAATTATTCTCTTTCCATTTCTTCTTGCAGTTGCTTTATTTGCTCAAAAGAAAGTTTGGTATATTTCATTATTTGTTCAATAGGAAGTTTGTCTAAAAGCATTTCTCGGGCATCTGCTAGCTTGCCTTTCAGCTCACCTTTTAGCTCACCTTTCAGCTCACCTTTCAGCTCACCTTCCTTATAAACTGGCGACCTCGTAATATCAATATTGAGTGGCATAATTTTGGTGGTTTTATGATAACTCTTCTCTCTCCATTTCTTCTTGCAGTTGCTTTATCTGTTCAAAAGAAAGTTTTGTATATTTCATTATTTGTTCAATGGGAAGTTTATCCAAAAGCATTTCTCGGGCATCTGCTAGCTTGCCTTTCAGCTCACCTTTTAGCTCACCTTTCAGCTCACCTTCCTTATAAACTGGCGACCTCGTAATATCAATATTGAGTGGCATAATTTTGGTAGTTTGTTTTATTCTTTCTTGTACGACTGTTTCTAACTCTCGCAAAATGGAAAGCGTGCATAAATCCACGAAGAACTCACTTCTCTCTGTGTTATCTTCAAAGAAATCTAAACTTGATTCTATTATTTTATCTACCACAGAAACAGTATCAAGGTTGTTAAAGTTCCCTAAAATAGCAAATACAAGTGTTTCCTTATTTTTTATAAATTCCTCATAAGAAATTTCATAAATATTGATAATATTGTACTGATACGTATAATAGCCCATATCACGCTTAAAAACCATTTTGCTTTTTAGTTTCTTATCTCTCTTACGATGACCCAAATACAAAACAATCTGTTTGATAGGCATAAAAGCCTTTTTCTCACCTTTTTCATACGTGTTGTAAAACTCGTTGAGTAGGGCAGAATAAGTGAGCATTCGGTTGGGCATATTTCGGTCATTTTCTGACTGAATTTCCAGATGAAATACCTTCTTTTGCGCATTTTCTGTTACCAAAAAAACGAAATCAGCTTTTCTCTCCAATGTTTTTGGCAATTCTATGGGTTGCGAGATAATTTGTTCATAATCAATAGTATCTTTGTTATTTCCGTTATTTAACAATTTCAAAAATACAGTTTTGACTAATCTCTTAAAAATACTATCATACCTTGTTTTTTCCATTTTTACGCCTTTATTTATTCAACAACATATTTTTCCCATTTGTCTAAGACTGCCGCAAAGTCTGCAGGTAAATCAGCTTCAAAAAAGATAGTTTTATTAGTATCAGGGTGAACAAAACCCAAACTTTTTGCGTGAAGTGCTTGGCGTGGCATCATTTTAAAGCAGTTTTCTACAAATTGCTTATATTTTGTAAAGTTTGTGCCTTTCAAAACCTTATCTCCGCCATACATAGCATCATTAAACAATGGGTGTCCCAAATGTTTCATATGCGCTCTGATTTGATGCGTTCTGCCTGTTTCCAAATTACACTTTATCAGCGTAACGTAACGCATACGTTTCAAAACTTCGTAATGTGTAATAGCTTTTTTGCCCTGCGTTTCATCTTCATAAACCTCTACAATACGCCTATCTTTCATACTGCGCCCCAAATAATTTTCAATACGCCCTACATCTTCTTTCACTTCTCCCCAAACAAGCGCATAATAAGTTCTTTCTATGCTATGGTCATAAAATTGTTTAGCTAAATGGGACATTACGGTTTCTGTTTTAGCTATTACAAGAAGACCTGATGTATCTTTGTCTATTCTATGCACAAGACCAGGACGACCTGCACCGTTTTGAGAAGTCGGAAGATTTTGCAAATGATATGCCAAAGCATTTACAAGTGTTCCACTCCAGTTGCTATGCGCTGGATGCACGACCATACCTGCTTCTTTATTGACAATCAGCAAACTATCATCTTCATATACAATGTTTAAAGGGATATTTTCAGGCAAAACTAAATCTTCACGAGGTGGTTCTGGCATTAAGATAGTGATTATATCAGCAGGGCGCACCTTATAATTAGCTTTGATAGGCTTATCATTGACACGTATAAACTCACTATCTATGGCATTTTGCAAACGGTTTCTTGTTACATTTGCTATTCTATCCATTAAGAACTTATCAATTCTAAGGGCTTCTTGTCCGTTGTCTATGATTATTCTATGATGCTCAAAGAGAGATATTTCTTCATCATCATCTTCTTGTTGGTTGATTTGATTACTCATTTTATTTGTTTTATAGGTTAGATATTTATTTTTATAGCGTAAATTTGTTACCGTACACTCTTTTTTATTAGTGGTCTGTACCGTAGAGGAACGAAGGTCTGACCACTAATAAAAAAGAGTAAGTTCGTTTTAAAAAGAATTATGGTCAGACCTTCATTGCATTACGGTACAGACCATAATTTTT
>JANYGM010000003.1 GCA_025362415.1 bacterium | reverse complement strand
TACAAAATGTTCAAACCCACAACAATACACTACTTAAAATTTTGTCGTGCAATTATTTTGATAATCTCCACAAGATTGCACAAAAATATCCACCTTTGTTTAATTTTATCACAGAAAAAAACTCAACACAACATAGCACACTCCAACTTTTTATCAATAATGCCACTACGGAAGTCGTAATCAATAAAAATACTATTATTGTATTAGGCAAAACCTATCAAATTATTTCTATACAAAATATACAAGAAGTGCTTGATGCTAAAGAACTTGAGGCTTGGCAAAATTTGATGCGTGTGCTTACACACGAGATTATCAACTCTATAACGCCTATTACCTCACTTTCTAATACGCTTTCTGACCAAATGGCTGAACAATTTGCTGTTACTGGCACGTATGAAGATTTTGCAGCACAAGACATTGAAGATACGCATAAAGCCATACAAGTCATACAAAAACGTTCTGCTGGGCTTGTGCATTTTGTTACTGATGTACGTAATTTTACTAAAATCCCTGCGCCAAAGTTCAAATTATTTGCTATAAAGCCATTTTTTGAGAATATTCGTATTTTGATGCAAGAAGAATTTAAACGCTATCATATTGATTTTGAGAGTATTGTAAGTTTTGATGACTTGCAAATTGTTGCTGATGAGGAACTTATAGAACAAGTAATCATTAATCTTGTCAAAAATGCCACACAAGCATTTGATAATCAAAAAGATAACAGTAAAAAAGATAAAAAAATCAGACTTATTTGTGAGTTAGATGAAAAAAGTAAAGTGGTGATTAAGGTAAAAGATAATGGTGTTGGCATTGATGAAGAGGCACAAAAACGTATTTTTGTACCTTTTTTTACAACAAAAAAACAAGGTTCAGGGATTGGTTTGAGTCTTTCTAGGCAAATTATGCAGGCACACGGAGGCACTTTGAGCGTACACTCTAGCAAAGGAAACGGCGCAACTTTTTTGTTGCATTTTGCTTAGATTTTCCAAATCTTTAAGATTTGGAAAAAATCACGTTGTTGCTTGTGAAAACACAAGCAACAGTACAGAAAAGTTTTTAGTTAGACAACGACATTGTTAATTTGTTATATTTTCTCGTAATCCTTTATAAATCAAAGGGTTATAAAAAATAATCATAGTGTCATAAATATCTCGCTCCGCTGGAGCGAAATACAAAATACAATTATTTTTCTATAAATATACTGCCCTGCTGGGGCTGAATACAATTTATCAATGTCGTTATCTAAGTGTTGAGTGTTTTAGTGTTGTGTGATGAATGAAATACACTACTCACTACTCACTACACACTACTCACTTCTTGGTTTGGTCTTGCAAACGCATAACGAGCTATTTCTGTGGCTTCATAATATGCATCTAAACCAGAAACAACGGCTGTGCCTGCTTTTTGCAGGTCAATAAAACCATCTTTTCTAATAAAATTCTCATCAATAATAATTTCCTGCACTTCTCCCACAATAATCCAAACATCATTCGTTTTGATATAAATTTCTTCTGCAAACTTCAAACCAATCTTAATACGACTCTCTTTTACGTAAGGCGCAAAACCAAAATTAGTGCTAAAGTGAGGTGTAAAGCCACATTTTTCAAATTCTGATTCCTCTTTTGGATATTTTGCAGACGTTTGATGTGCAGCAGCAGTCATTTCTGTATGAATATGATTGATTGTGTAGTAACCAACAGCACGTATATTGTCGTAAGTATGCCTTGCAACTGTCGTGGGGCGCAAAACAAAGCCAATATGTGGCGGTTTTGCACCAATATGAAAAACAGAGTTGAAAACGGCTAAATTAGTATTGCCATTTTCGTCTTGTGTACCTATCAAATTGCCATTTTTGTAGCCTGTAAGCGTATTCATTAGGTTACGCCTATAAAGTTCTTCTAATGATAAAAGTGTGCTTTGAGAAAATTCCATTTTTTATTAGTTGTGAATTGTGAGTTTTCAGTTGTGAGTTAAATACAAAAATATTGGCACTCACTTTACAAACTTTCAGTTTGCAAGAAATCAACAACTTTTCCTAAAAAATTGTTTTTAAAATCATTCAAAATACTGTTATCCAAGTTTTCAGTTCTTAAAAGATAGCCAGAAAGTGCAGGAAAATAAGCTGAAATAGCTTCTTTTGTATAAAGTTCTTGTCCTTCCAGAAGTGCCTGACATTGTCCCATTTGGAAAGCAAAAGTCTTCTGAAAGTCAAGTAAAGTTACTTTTCCAAGCTGATTTTTACGTTGATTATCCAAAAAAAACTCTTGCAAATCCAAAGCTAATAATACCTCTATCTTTCGTTGCCAGTCTGCTATTAAAGCCATTTTTATGGTTGTTCTATGCTTTGATTTGGTCAGAAAACTAAGCATTACTCGCAAAGTTCTATGTATTTTTTCTGTAAGATTTCTGGGAACAATCTCTAAAATATGATTATCAAAATATTGCTTATGCAATGCGTAGGTATAGAAAAGTGCGTTATTAGTTTCATCTTGATTACCTTTGTAGGCACTAATTAAAATACCATTTTGCACAATTCCAACATTTGCATTGATTTTTCTTTGTGGATTTTCTGATAAACTTTCTGCTAAAATCTTTCCATAAGACAAGCAAAACTGACTACATTCATAGACAGAAGTAGGCAGTTTTTCTACAAAAATCATTACATCAATATCTTGTGAGCTTTCAGAGCCAAGAATTTGAAAAGGATATAAAAAATTCATATTTATAATTTTTCTTCATTTTTCCCACCAATATTATGGTTGATTTTCTGTCCCATATTAGTTGTTACATAACCTATAATATTTTCTTCTTTTTTTTGTCCATTTGATAAAAATTCAATATTCATAGAACAGTCGCCTAT
>JANYGM010000468.1 GCA_025362415.1 bacterium | reverse complement strand
TACAAACACATTGGTATTGCAGGAAACAACCATTTGTTGCTTTATCCTAGCGTGTGTATTAGCGTGATGGTTTTGGCATTTAATTTGTTAGGAAATGGGCTTAGAGATGCTTATGACCCAAAAACATTGGTGAAGTAGTTTTTTGAGTTGTGAGTTTTAAGTTGTGAATTGTGAGTTTAATACAAAAAATATCAATGAAAAATAAAATATTAAAAGTAAAATTTAACTTATTGTTATTAGCTTTTTTAATCTTTTTTGGAGGATTTAAGAGTAAAGATAATACAAATAATCTCCATAAACACGACTTTCATACAAGCATTGCAGATGTAGAATATAATGCCAAAAATAAGACTTTTGAGGTGATTTTAAGAGTTTTTTCTGATGATTTGGAAGAAGATTTTTCACGCACAATGGGCAAAAAAATTATTCTTAAAATGGGAAAAGATAAAACCCCTGATGCAACACTTAGCAAATACTTGGAAAAATATTTTATTCTCAAAAATAAAAAACCTAATACTATAGCTTCTACGTTCAGTATCAATTACATAGCAAGAGAAACTAATGCAGAATCTACACTAATTTATTTTGAAATGCTTACAAAAAATGTTACAAAAGAAACACCAAAAAATATGTTTTTACGCAATAACGTAATGACAGACCTTTTCAGCGACCAAGTAAATATTGTTAATGTAGCTTTTCAAGATAAAAAAACGACACTAATGTTTCGTAGGGGAGATAATGAAAAAGCCGTTATTTGGTAATTTTAAAGCTATTTTAGAATGGTCAGTTTGGAAATGAAGTAATATCAATACCCCAAATGATAGCAAAAGAAGATTTATTAGTATGATTTTGATGTGCATCTGAGTTTCTGAAATATGAAACCGCTAGATAGAAAAGTTCATCAAGCTACCATTTTGCAGTTTTTAGAGCAAATAGAAATTTGTAATGCCCAAATCAAAAAATACCTGCAAATAGGAGAAAAAGAAGACAGCCTACCAATACGCCAAGAAAAGCACCTGAAAAATCAGTACCTACGAAAATTAGATGCTATTTTGAGTAGTGTTAAACAAGTAATGCTGAATATGCTCAAGCTGCAAAGCCTAATGCAAAAAGTATTACATCTTTAATACTACCCTATTTTCAATGATTTAGATGTGCATCTAATTTTTTGAAAATAAATTATTGCTACTCAAAAATCTTACGGAGTAGAAAGGTTATTTTGTATTTGATTGTATCTATTTGTATTTTAATAGGCTTGATATTGAAAAATATAGTAGTTTTGCAGTCAAAAAATATAATGATATGGATAGTACACTCAAAAATACTGTTAAAAGTAAGATAGACAAACTAAAAGCTCTTGATTTTCAGAATTTTATCAATGAATTTTTTATTGTTTATTATGGAAATAACTTTACAGTTATTAAACAAAAACACGACAAAGGTAGTGATGGCATAATAAATGATGATACCATAATTGCTTGTTATGCACCAGAAAGCATTAATTTTAAAGATTTTGAGAAGAAAATAGACTGTGTAAAAAAAGGAATGGAGGGGGATTTTCAAAAATATCAGGCAAACTGGCAAGCCACACACCCAAATTGGACAGTTATTTATAATGGTGAGTGGACAGAAAATATGGTGATGAAAGTCCAAAGTTTAAAAAGTGATGCTGGTCGTCTTGGACAAATTAATATACTCAATATGATTGATGAATTATTTTGGACAAAACAACGTAGCGTATTTAATTTGTTAAATATTGGTGACGAATACATTAAAATAGACCATTTGCAACAAGTTATTGAAGATTTAATTAAGATAACAGAGCAAGGAAATAATAAAAATCAACCAAATAGCATAAATATTACCAAAAATTTGCCTATTGATTTAGATGTAAAAATAGCATTGAATTATAGTGGTACAGACGTAGATATTGCAATACTTGAAGCTATGGAATACCTACAAATAGCTCATTTGATAAAGGATATCTTAGCTGATGTTATACAACTGCCAGCTCTTAAACTAAAAATTCAGAAAGATTATTTACAGTTAAATTCTAATTTGAGTTTTAAGGAATGCAAACAAATTCTAAAAGAAAATTATGCTGGTAAGCGTAAAAATGATGAAACGTATTGCCATTATATTGATATGTTCTTGTTATATATATTTGAACAATGCCTCATAGGCAAGAAAACTAAAGACTAAAAATGATATTTCCACACCCAGAAACAGACTTGTCGCTTTCAATTTTGGTACTTGGAAGTGAAATATTATCAGAACATAAAAAAAGTGTTTTAATAGATAATGCTTTAATGTCTTTTTTGAAAAAAGATAAAAAACGTACTCCTGAGCTATTTTTAGATACACTTACTTTCTTATATACTTTAGGAATGGTAGAACTACAAGGATATAAAATAAAATTCCAAGAAAAACAACCCAAAAAAGCAACTAAGAAAAAACAATTAAAACAAAATGGTTATTCTCAAACGTCTTTATTCTGAAACGAAACTTTTTGATGAAATAGTTTTTAAAGAAGGTATAAATTTTATACTTGGAGGGCGTTCTATTGCTAAAAATGAAAACAAAGAAAGTAGTAAAGCACAGACTTTTAATGGTATAGGAAAGTCATCTGTTGTAAGAATAATAGATTTAGCTTTTGTGGGTACAGGAAGCAAAAAGATTTTTTTGCAATCCAAATACCGTTTTTTATTTGATGAAGTACATTCTTTTACATTGGAATTTGAAATAAACGAGCAACTTTATAGCATTAAAAGATTATTCCAAGATAAAACAATACCAACTTATTTTAAAAAAAATTATGATGGTTATCAAGAATATGAAGAAAATGAATTGAAAACGAAATTAGGTCAATTATTTTTTCTAAATGATAACACAAACTCTATTGTAGAAAATAGTTGGTTTCGTGATTTAATACGTTTTTTTGTTAAAGATGATATTAACAGACAGGGGAGAATAGACCCCATAGACTTTATGAGTGATGGGAAGTTTAAGCTAGCAATTTTAAAGGTATTTTATAAAAATTTTTATTTATTAGGATTGCCTAATGAGAAAATAATAGCATATGAAGTAATAGAAGAAATAATAAAAGACAAAAAGAAGCATAAGAATGCTTTAATTAAAGACATAGAAAAAACAACAAGCTATGAACATCTTAAATCACAACAATTTGAGATGGAAAAAGATATTGCTGTGCTTGAAAAAGTAACAGAAAACTATCGTTTTGAGCCCAAATACGAAATTTCTGAAAAAAAGCTGACTATTTTGGAAAATAAAGTGAGTGAAAAACTACTTTTACGAAATAAATTGCTTAAAGAAAAAACAAACTATGAAAAAAGTTTAAAAATAAATTTGGAAACAGATGTAGAAAAAGCAGAAAAAATTTATACAGAAATAAATACAGAATTAGGAATTTTTATAAAGAAAATCCTTGATGATGTGATTGATTTCAGACAAAAAATTTCTCAAAATAGGAAAGTCTTTTTGCAAAAAAGACAAGCAACTATCAAAGAAGAGTTAGAAAAATTATTGGAAGAAATTATAGATTTAGAAACACAAAGAGAAACTATTTATAAAACTCTTAATGAGAAAAAAGCATTGGATAGCTTAAAAAACACTTTTCAAGAGCTAATCATAAAAAAAAGTGAATTAGAAAAAAATAAAATTGAATTAAAAAAAATAGATGTTTTAGACTTAGAAATATCTAAAGAGGACAAAGAATTAAAATCTGTTAAAACAGAAATTGTTGAAGTAATACAAGAAATTGATGAAACAATTAAAAAAATAAGAGCCTTATTTTATGAAGTCTTGGAAAATACTATTTTCTTTGATGAAGATAAAACTGGATTTGCTTTTGAAATTGCTAATACAAGTAAGGGAAAGCCTTTAAAATTTGAAGTTGATGTTCCTAAAAGTGATTCTAAAGGGAATAAGTTTTTTAAATTGATGGCATATGATTTGACAGTATTTTTAAATATTATACGTCAGAAACGTAATATGCCCCACTTTCTGATACACGACGGCGTTTATGATGAAATTGAGCCGAGTAAAACTATCAAAACACTTAATTTTATTAACGCACAAACACGCAAATATCCTAATTTTCAGTACATAGTTGTTGCAAATGAATATGAATTAGAAATTAGTGAAGCAGATAAAGAAGGGACTGGAAATTATGATTTTAGCTTTAATATCATTGCAGAATTTAGTGATGACCCTTCTAAAATGTTTTTTAAAAGAAGTTTTACATAACAATGGCAAAAACAAAAACGGCTTATTTCTGTCAAGGTTGCGGACATAATTCTCCCAAATGGTTAGGGAAATGCCCTTCCTGCAACGAATGGAACACTTTTGTAGAAGAGATTTTAGCAAAAGATGACAAACAACAAAAAGGTGACTGGCGTGTAAGCACCAGCCAAACCATTGCAAAACGTCCCCTTGCTCTGCAAGAAATTAAGTTTGAAGAACAACCACGCATCACCACAAAAGACAAAGAACTTAATAGAGTGCTTGGAGGCGGTATTGTGCGAGGTTCTTTGGTGCTTATTGGCGGTGAGCCAGGCATAGGAAAATCTACGCTGATGCTACAAATTGCCCTTAGTTTGGCTAATTTGCGTGTTTTGTATGTTTCTGGGGAAGAAAGTGAGCAACAAATAAAAATGCGTGCCGACAGAATGGAGCATAAAAGCGACAACTGTTTTATTTTGGCAGAAACAAATACTCAAAATATTTTTAAGCAAATAGAAACACTAGAGCCTGATATTCTTATTATTGACTCTATCCAAACGCTTCAATCATCATTTATTGAGTCTTCCGCAGGGAGTGTGTCGCAGGTGCGTGAGTGTACGGCAGAACTGATGCGTTTTGCCAAAGAAAGTGGAACGCCTGTGTTTTTGATAGGACATATTACCAAAGATGGTGCGCTTGCAGGTCCAAAAGTATTGGAACACATGGTGGATACTGTTTTGCAGTTTGAAGGAGATAGACATTTGGTTTATAGGATTTTGAGAACGACCAAAAACCGCTTTGGTTCTACTTCCGAACTTGGTATTTACGAAATGTTGGGTACAGGCTTGCGTGAGGTGAGCAATCCGTCAGAAATACTTATTTCGCAACGTGAAGAAGATTTGAGTGGTGTTGCTATTGGTGCAACATTAGAAGGAAACCGCCCTCTTTTGATTGAAATACAGTCTTTGGTAAGTCCTGCTGCCTACGGAACGCCTCAAAGAAGTTGTACAGGTTTTGATGCAAAACGCCTAAATATGTTGCTTGCAGTGCTAGAAAAGCGTGGAGGTTTCCGCTTGGGAACGCAAGATGTATTTTTGAATATTACAGGAGGTTTGCGCATAGAAGACCCCGCCATTGACTTGGCAGTTTGTGCGTCTATTGCGTCCTCTTATGAAGATATTTTTATTCCCCAAACGGCTTGTTTTGCAGCAGAAGTAGGGCTTGGCGGTGAAGTGCGTGCCGTTATGAAAATAGAAAACCGCATTGTAGAAGCTGAAAAACTAGGTTTTAAAACTATTTTTGTATCAAAATATAACCTAAAAGGAATTGATCTAAAAAAATATAAAATTGAAATTCGTGGCGTGGCAAAGCTAGATGAGGCTTTTAGAGGGATTTTTTAGTAAAAAAAAGGAAAGGCAGACTTCGTTTAAAACGAAGTCTTTCTTAAAAATTATGTAATTCGTAATTGATAATTCGTAATTGAATTAAGGTAAATCTTAAAGTCTAAAAAGAATTACGAAAATGATTTTTTGTTCTTTTTTACTAAATCTGGTCGCCAATTAGGGCGTGTTTTGAGTTTGGGAATAATTCACAAAAAAAGCGTATTAAAAAATACGCTTTTTTTGTTTTTGTATTAATTCCCCCTTTGGGGGTTAGGGGGCTTTTTATATAGCAAATCCCATAAAACTAAGGAAACCAAGCGACATAAGTCCCACCAAAATAAAGGTAATTCCTAGTCCTTTAAGAGGTTTTGGCACATCAGAATATTTTAGTTTTTCACGTACTGCCGCAAGTGCCACAATAGCAATCATCCAGCCAATACCTGACGCAATACCATAAGTGGTTGCTTCTGCAAAGTTATAAGGACGAGGTGCCATAAACAAAGAACCTCCCAAAATAGAACAGTTTACAGCAATAAGTGGTAAGAAAATACCCAAAGAGCCATACAAAGCAGGTGAAAACTTTTCTACTGCCATTTCTGTAAGTTGCGTAAATGCAGCAATAACAGAAATAAACACAATAAACTGCAAAAAGCTCAAATCTACATTTTTGAAACTATCACCTAGCCACGCAAGCGCACCCGCATTAAGCATGTAAGTTTGCAAAAGCCAGTTAAGTGGGACAGTTGCACCAAGCACAAAAACAACTGCTATACCAAGCCCAAAAGCTGTTTTGACGTTTTTAGAAACTGCCAAATAAGAACACATTCCTAAGAAATAGGCAAAAATCATATTTTCTATAAAAATAGATTTTACCGCAATATTTAATAAATTTTCCATTATTGATGGTTATTTTTTTATGTTAAAGACTGATATAAATTTTGTACTTCGTAATTTATGTAATTATTTTTACGACTGTTTTTGTGTTAAACTTTCTTACGACTAGGATTTGCAATATCAAAGATATTTATGCTTAATTATCAAAATGCAAATGTTTCGTCTAATACGTACTTACTTTTTTAAATTCAAATTATATTCAACTTCTCCAACGTTTTTTGCTCTCCAAATTTCTAATTTTTCTCCGTTAAATCTGTATTGATGTTGTCCACTAAAAGCGTATGACGGTCCATAAATGGCTGGAACGACCAAGAATAGTGTATCAACAAAATTGATTGTTGATTTTGTCATTTCAACTTTACCTGCTCCTTGCCCATAGGGTAAACTTGTAAGACACTTATAACGCCCATTAGTAATTTGTAATTCTACAGTTCCTGACAAGTTTTCAGAGTTTATTGTCTTAAAAGTTCCACTAAATGATAGGTCTGATTCAAGTTTCAATTGCACACCAACGTCAGTAGTTTTGCAAGCAAGTAGAAGCATTATCATAATTATAGGAGTGAAAAATCTGAATTTTTTCATAATTATTATTTATTATAAACTGTTTATTATGAGTATATTACATTTATTCTTGTACTATCAAATTACTTTTATTTTTTTCTTTCAAAAAATTTAGCACTAATGATTTACTAAAAAACAAACTACGCTTCTTCAGAATAGCCGTTTCTAGCACGTTGTATCCATATAAGTATGCCTACCACAATACACGCACCCGCAGGAAGCATCATTAAGCCATTTCCTTGATAAGTGATGCCTACTGCTTCAAAAACTTTAAATCCAAAAAGTGAGCCAGAACCAAAAAGCTCACGCACAAATGCCACACACACAAGAATAACGCCATAACCCAAACCATTTCCTATGCCATCTAAAAAAGAAGGCCAAGGCTTATTTGCCATTGCATAAGCCTCCAAACGACCCATTACAATACAATTAGTGATAATAAGTCCTACAAAAACAGATAATTTTTTAGAAACTTCAAAAGCATACGCTTTAAAAAGTTGGTCAAGCAAAATTACCCACAAAGAAACTATTGCTAATTGCACAATAATACGAATACGTGAAGGAATAGTATCTTTGAGCATTGAGATAAACAAATTAGAAAATGCTGTTACGAAAGTAACACCAGCCGCCATATAAAGAGCTGGCTCTAATTGTACGGTTACAGCAAGTGCCGAGCAAATGCCCAAAACTTGTACCGTTACAGGGTTATTCCCATCTAATGGGTCTGTAAGTAGTTTGATGTTTTTCTTAGAAAAAGCTGGTTCTGATGGTGCTTTTACTTTTGGTTCAAGAACTTCTGCCATTTTTTATTTTTTGTTTTTTGTTGTTATAAAAATATTATAATCTTTTTATATTGGTATTTTTTGTATTGCTCCCTTTGGGGTTGGGGGCTACTATTTAAGATTTTTTTGCTTTAAGATACTTGCTATACAAACCAAAATAGTTGGTAAGCATATTATTAAGCCCTTTTCCTGTAATAGTTGCACCAGACATTCCATCAACTTGATAAGGACTATCATATTTAATGCCTTCTCCTTTTTGCATTACAACAGACATCAATTTGTCGCCATCAAAAAGTTTTTTACCAATATATCTATTTTGGATTTCCTCTGATGCTATGCGTGCGCCAAGTCCTGGAGTTTCTCCTACGTGGTCAAATTTTGCCCCTTTGATAGTGTTCATATCTGCTTGCAAAGATACAAAACCAGAAATATTATTCCAAAGTCCAAAGCCATAAACAGGCACTACCACAGATTCAATTTTACTTTTATCTTGTGCGTTTGTAATCTCATAAACAGGCAAAAGACGTTCTTTTTCAGGTTTTTTGTATTCATCTGCAATAGCCACATCTTCTACTTTTTTACCTTCAATTTTCTTACCTTCTGCATTGATAACGTAAGAAACAACTTGTTTTTCATAAGTTGCAACTGCCTCAACTTTGTCTTTAGCTTTGATGCCTGCCGCCAAAAGAATGTTTTGCTTTTTTTCTAGGGCAATATTAGCATCTTGTTTATCTTTTAGCCCTACAGCCGCTAATGCGAGTACCACACCGCAAACAACAGTAAGCAAACAAGAGTAGCCTACAATGTATCCTAATGAGTTTTTCATTTTATGATTTAGATTTTTTGTTTATTTGTTTTCTAATGTACTGGTAATTTTGCGTAAAAATACAAAAAAATAGATTATTCAAGCTATTCTTTGATAATTTATTTTCTTATTTTTTTCTATTTATCAAATAATCTTTAAAATATGGTAATTGTTTAGGTTTGTAGATACGCACAGCAGCGTTCCGCTTGCGTATTCAGGTAGAACAACACAAAAGTAAACAAAAGCATAATAATTAGTTTGGTGTAAATACATTGCTCTATGTGGATACGCACTGCGGTGGCGTATCTACAAATGCATTATTTACAACCTAAACAGTTACAAAATAGGCTAATTTAGTTGCCAAATTCAGACAAAGCAAGCACTTTTTTCGTATCTGTCATATCTTTGGAAAGTTGTGCTTTGAGAGCCTCCAAACCTTCAAATTTAGCATCTTCTCTTGTTTTCTCTACCAAAAAAATAGTCAAAATCTCGTCATAAATATCCTTATCAAAATCAAAAATATATAATTCAATTCTACGTGTAGGCGTGATGCCTGCAATACTTGGGCGTGTGCCTATATAAAGCATTCCTTGTAGCACTTTTTGTAGTTTTTTGGTAGTATTTTGATTATTTTTACTTCCTTCTAAAACTGCAAAAGCAGCATAAATACCATCAGCAGGAATAATTTTGTACGTTTCATTTACCACAATATTAGCAGTAGGAAAGCCAATAGTACGCCCAATTTTATCTCCACTTACCACTTTTCCAGTAAGTTGATAATAATGTCCTAAGTATTCATTCGCTAATTTTATGTTGCCTTCTTGCAGTGCTTTCCTGATTTTTGTGGAGCTAATACCAATATTATCAATGTCCTGACGAGGGATTTCTTCTATTTTGAAAGGATATTTTGTAGGATTTTCTTGTAGATTTTTCTGCAAAAACTCAAAATTTCCTTCTCTATTTTTGCCAAAATGATGGTCGTAGCCAATAATTAGATGTTTGGTTTGAATAGCATCTATATAAATTTTCTGTATAAATTCATCAGGCGAAAGTTCTGAAAATTCTTGTGTAAAAGGCAATACAACCAAATAATCAACACCATTTTGTGCAAGCAGAGCGGATTTTTCTTCCAAAGTATTAAGCAGAGCTACTTTATTTTGGTTGTTATTAGGATTATTTGGGTCATTATTTAATTGATTGTTTATTTGTGTATCTTGTGCTAATACCAAACGTGGGTGAGGCCAAAAAGTAATCACAACTGTCTGACCCTGATGTAGTTGTGCTAGTGTTTTTAGGCGTTCTAATATTTTTTGATGCCCTACGTGTACACCATCAAACGTGCCACTCGTCACGACAGCGTGCTTTAGGTGTGGAAAATCACTAATACCTTGATAAATTTGCATTTTAGATGGTTATTATTCAGACCTTCAAGGTTTTTAAAACCTTGAAGGTCTAATTAAGTGTGTTTGTATCAGCCACAAAACTACATTTTTTTTTATTCTAAACAAAAAAATCATATCTTTGCACGCAATTTTAACAAAGCAAATCCGTTGTTATTTTATTACACAAATATATAAAAACCACCCCTAGCCCATCCTTAAAAGGAGGGAAACAAAACTCCCCTCCTTTTAAGGATGGGTTGGGGGTGGTTAAGTTAGTTTTTACAATAACTCACAACTCAAAATTTATAACTCACAATTCCTCAAAAAATGTTTTATTTTAAAAAATTAAATAATATTACTGGTTGGCTTGTTTTTGCCATAGCCACACTTACTTATATCCTCACAGTTGAGCCTACAGCAAGTTTTTGGGATTGTGGAGAATTTATAGCGGCATCTTACAAACTGCAAGTTCCACACCCTCCTGGTGCGCCATTTTTCTTACTTTTGGGTAGAATGTTCTCTTTTTTAGCAGGCGGAAATGTTGAAAATGTGGCTTATGCCATCAATATTTCGTCTGTTTTGCTTAGTTCTTTTTCTATTTTGTTTCTGTTTTGGTCTATTACAATGCTTGGTATCAAGTTGTTGCCAACACTTACCTACAATACCAATAATTATGGAGATTCTAACA
>JANYGM010000238.1 GCA_025362415.1 bacterium | reverse complement strand
CAAAACACGAAAGCAGCAATAGGGATAAATTTGCAGATTTTGCTGTTGATGGTGTACTGTTGTATGCCTCTTATTTATCAAAAGATTTTGATGTTTTGGCTATTGCAGTAAGTGGTGAGACAACACAAAATTTGAAAGTTTCCCACTTTTTACATCTTAGAAATGAAAGAAAGGCAACTGAAATATTCGGAAATGAACTTTTGCCTGCGCAAGATTACTTAGATGGATATTTGAAAAGTCCAGAAAAGTTTAGACAAGATTATAATACACTTTTAGAGTTTACGAAAAAATTAAACGAAAAATTACATACACATAAAATACCTGAAAATCAGAGAGCTTTACTTATAAGTTGTATTCTAATTGCATTGGAAGACACTGCCTTTAAGGCGGCATACCAATCACATAAAACACCTCAAAATCTAGCTAAATCACTTATTCAAACAGTATCAAATGAATTAGAAAGTGCTAATATTGGGCATAGGAAATTAACAACATTAAATAGCCAGTTTAGCTTTATTGAAACTGATACTTCTTTATCAACAAAAGATAATGTTTTAAAGGATTTTATTGATGAAATTGATGAAAATGTTAATCAGTTTATAAAGACACACGAATATTTTGATGTTTTGGGGCAGTTATATATTGAGTTTTTGAGATATGCGAATACTGATAAAGGTTTGGGAATTGTTTTGACTCCACCACATATTGCAGACCTTTTTGCAGAATTGGCACAAGTTAATAAAAATTCTATTGCTTTTGATAATTGCACAGGTACAGGCGGTTTCTTGATTGCTGCAATGAAAAAAATGATAAAAGATGCTAATGGAGATACTAAAAAAATAGCTGAAATTAAGTCAAATCAGTTAATAGGAGTAGAATATCAGTCTTATATCTTTGCTTTAGCAGTGTCTAATATGTATATTCATCAAGATGGGAAAACAAATATTATAAATAAAAGTTGTTTTGATAGAGATGTTGTAGAAGAAGTAAGAGAAAAAAGACCAACAGTTGGGTTTTTAAATCCGCCTTACAAAGGAGATAAAAAAAATGATATTGAAGAATTAGATTTTATTTTAAATAACTTAGAATGTTTAATTGAAGGCGGTATTTGTGTAGCAATTGTCCCTATGAGTTGTGCACTAGCCACAAAAGGAAAAAAAGCAGAATTAAAAGCAGAATTATTGAGAAAACATACATTGAAAGCTGTTTTGTCAATGCCTAATGACTTATTTATTGATTCTGAAGCAAGTACATTCACCTGTATAATGGTTTTTGTAGCACATAAACCACACGCTACAAATCAAAAAACATATTTTGGTTATTATAAAGAAGATGGCTTTGTGAAAAGAAAAAATAAAGGTAGAATTGATTTGTTTGGCAACTGGGAAGCTATCAAAAATAAATGGCTTGCATCTTATACAAATAATGATAATGAAGCGGGCTTTAGCATCAACAAAATGATAAAAGCAACTGATGAATGGACTGTTGAAACGTATTTAGAAACAGACTACAAAAAAATAACAAAGCAATTATTTATAGATGAGATTAGAAAATATGCTTCTTTTCAGATTTTACATTTAGACATTAAAAGCACAACCAACTATAATGCTGATGCCATTCAAAAGCAAGAACTTGCATTGAATACAGAAGATTGGGCATATTTTGATATAAAGGACATATTTGACTTAGATAAATGTGAATGTTCCAACGCAACAGGGTTATTAGATGCAGGAGAGGATTTATATTATATTGGCGCAAAGAAAACAGATAATGGGGTAATGCAAAAAGTTGAAATGGTTGAAAGTTTGGTTTCAAAGGGGAATTGTATAGTATTTATTGGTGACGGACAGGGTTCTGTGGGCTATTCTACTTATCAACCATTAGATTTTATTGGCTCAACAACTTTAACTTGTGGCTATAACAACGCATTAAATGCTTATAATGGCTTATTTTTAGTCGCAGTTTTAGATTTGGAAAGGTTTAAATATTCTTTTGGTAGGAAATATGGGAAATCTCAATTATTAAAAGCAAAGATTAAGTTACCAACCAAAAATAGAAAACCTGATTTTGAGTTTATGGAAAATTACATTAAATCTTTGCCTTATTCACAACTAATATAATGCTATGATTGAGATAAATACTGCATCAAGTAGATTATTAATGCATATTTCATTACTTATTAAACAGGAAATAACAACTGGTTACACACCTAATTGGAGATTGTCTTTTGGGGATTTTTATCGTAGCTGGCATTTACAAGATGGTAGTAGATTTTTAATAGCAAATGATGTATTAAGAGGTTTTACTAGCGGAGCAGTTGAGGAGATTATTGAAGGTAAAAAAAAGAGAATTCATTGGAGTATTATCATTGAAAAAGAAAATAATGAAGATGAAGAATAAAAATAAAAAATAAAATTTAAAATAATAATTATATGCAATTTCTACGAAATTTCTTAGATACAACAAAGCCAAAAATCAAAAACAAATTGGTTCATACAGCTTTTGATGCATTTGAAACCTTTCTTTTTGTGCCAAACCATACGGCTGGCGCAAAAGGTATTCAGGTAAGAGATGCCATTGACCTAAAAAGAATGATGATGACTGTCATTATTGCTATGGTGCCTTGTTTGCTGTTTGGTATGTGGAATATTGGGCATCAGCACGCACTCGCAACTGGTCAAAATTTAGATTTTTTAGCTAAATTTTGGATAGGAACAATAAAAATAATGCCCATTATTATTGTTTCTTATGGTGTGGGCTTGGGTATTGAATTTTTTGTTGCTTCACGTAAAGGACACGCAGTAAATGAAGGCTTTTTGGTGAGTGGAATGCTTATTCCATTAGTAATGCCCCCTGATATTCCTTTGTGGCAGGTCGCACTTGCTACGGCTTTTGCAGTAATTATTGCAAAAGAAGTTTTTGGCGGAACTGGTATGAACGTCCTAAATATTGCTCTTACGGCTCGTGCATTTCTTTATTTTGCCTATCCTGTGAATATTGCAGGCTCAAAAGTTTGGACTTATACAGGTGATTTGAAAACGGTTGATGGTTATTCTGGTGCAACGGCACTTTCTATTGTAGCAGACAAATCAACGGCTTTATCAGAAAGTAAAGCATTATTTACTAATACAACAGGCGTTGATGCACTTACAGAGGCAGGAAAATGGAGCGGAAGCAATCTTTTCTCCTTTGAAAATATGTTTATGGGTAATATTCCTGGTTCTATTGGCGAAACTTCTACGTTGATGTGTTTGATTGGTGCAGCTATTTTGATAGTTACAGGTATGGGAAGTTGGAAAATCATTGTAAGTGGCTTTGCAGGCACTTATTTAATGGCTCTTTTGCTCAATGCAACAGCAGCAAATGCTTTTATGGCACTTCCTGCACACTATCATTTAGTAATGGGTGGTTTGGCTTTTGGTATTGTTTTTATGGCAACAGACCCTGTTTCTGCAGCACAAACAGAATCAGGAAAATGGGTTTATGGACTTTTGATAGGTGCTTTCACAGTACTTATAAGAGTATTTAACCCAGCATATCCAGAGGGAATTATGCTTGCAATTTTGCTTATGAATGTACTTGCGCCACTTATTGATTATTTCGTTATCAATGCTAACAAGCAAAGAAGGCTAAAACGTATGCCAGCCCAAACGGCAAAAGTAGCAGCTTAGAAAAAAGTACGAGGTACGAAATACGAACTTTGACTATTAAGAAATTATAAAAATAAGTTATTTTATTTGTATTTCCTATCTGTAAATAATATACAAAAAGCCTTTCCAAACTTTGGAAAGGCTTTTTGTATATTCTTAGTACATAACAAAAATAAAGCCTTTGTGGTTTGTGGAAACACAAACCACGAAAATTCTCTTAGGGGTTACTACCACAATATTTTTTCTCTAATATTTTATCTTCTACACCAAGAGAAACAGCTTTTTTGAAGTCTGCACAGGCTTTTTCTTTGTTTTTCAGTTTGAAGTTAATTTGCGCTCTTTCCAAATAATAATTAGCATCAGTAGGATTTAAGGCAATGGCTTTATCAAAATCTGGTAATGCTTTATGGTATTTTTTGAGTTGATATTCCAAAAGTCCTCTCAAATGATAAGCGTCTGCATAATCATTTTTGAGCAAAATAGCCTTAGAAACATCAACAAAGGCTTTTTTATCCTCCTCAAAAACATTATAATACATTGCAGCACGCTCATAATAAGCAAAAGCATAATTTGGCTCTGTTTCAATAGCCTTGCAATACCAATTAAAGGCGGTTTTGTTATCCACCTCACGCAAAGCAATGGCTGCAAGCGACATCATAGCTTCCACATAGGTAGGCTTACAGATAAGGGTTTGCTCAAAATCACGTTTGGCAGTAATTATTTTACCCTGCATAAAATCCAGCACTCCTCTGCAATAATAAGCCTCTGCATATTTTGGCTGCAAAAGAATAGCCTTATTATAGTTTTCCTCTGCTTTTGGATAATTAGTAAAGGCATAATAAGCAAGTCCACGTTTTTGGTAGGCTTCTGCAAAATCTTTGTCAATAGTAATAGCTTGCGTAAAACTTTCTATGGCAAGTTCTATTTTGTTTTGTTCAAGAAGTTTTTTACCTGTTTCTAAATGATTTTGGGCGGTTTGAGGTGTTTGTGCATACGCAAAATACATCAGATTTACCAAAATAAAAGTAATAAAAAAGCGTTTCATAAAAATAATTCTAAAGTTTTCAACAAAATAAACAAAATAACTAATAATTTCAAATAATTTTTACTTATTTGTTGTTGTAAATTAAATAACTATATTTGCAATAGGCAATTACGAATTGTCAGTTACGAATTACGAATGGTTTTAAAATATTGATAATCAATGAATTATGGTATTTTTCAAAATTTCGCATTAATTCACAACTCATAATTCACAACTCATAATTCACAATTCACAATTTCTAATTATTTATATTCTCTGATGGAAAATTCTATAAAAAAATATTTCAAAACTGTATTTTTGATACTTTCTGTGGTATTATCACCTTTGTTTTTATCTTCTTGTGATGATAATTCAGAAGACGAAGAACGTGAAGACAGAGTAAAAACGGTAGAAAAAGATGGTTCTGTGGAGGTTGTTTTTAATAGTAGAAAACTGGACGAAACTCGTGATATTATTGAAACAAAAAAAACATTTTGGGTAAAAAACGCAAAAATTAAAGAAAAAATAGAACTTGATACTGTTCCATCTCTTGGCAAAATAAAGGCAGAAGGCACAGACAGTTTAGGAAAGCCACTTACAGGAGAAGTAAAAAA
Organism: bacterium; assembly: GCA_025362415.1. Taxonomy (GTDB): domain Bacteria; phylum Bacteroidota; class Bacteroidia; order Cytophagales; family Thermonemataceae; genus JANYGM01. The sequence continues at coordinate 2,073 of JANYGM010000238.1, read as the reverse complement.
AGAGTATGAATTTTATGTAACAATAAAATAGCATTTTATTGTTGATTGTGCAGTAGTAATGAGTGTAATAAGTAATTGTGAATTTTTAATTGTGAATTGTGAATGAATACAAAATATTTATAATCAGCTAATTATATATTATTTTGATATTATCATAACATAAACTAATTAGAAAAATCTACTTACTAAGATAAAAAAGTTAGTATAATTTGTTGGTAACTAAGAAAAAACGAAGCAATGAAAAAGTCAAAAATAATAAAATTATTACTTCTTACAAGCCTTTTGTCGGCTTGTGATAAAGAAAAGAAAAAAGTGAGTAATGAGCAAGACCGCCTACATTTGCGTTCTGATACTGCGGCACGCTACACAACTGTACATCATTCTCATTATGGTGGGTTTTATCCTTATTATTATGTTTTTCGTCCATTTGGCTACTATTCTTATGGTAATTATCACCGTGGTGGTTATCATAGTAGTTATGTTCATCCTTCTTCTAACAATAGATACGCTAATTCCTCTTCTCATAGCAGAACTTTCTCCTCAAAAAGTAGTGGAGGAGTTTCTCGTGGTGGGTTTGGTGGCTCAAGCAGAAGTTCTAGTAGGGGCGGAAGTTAATTATAAAAAGAAATATCAAAAAACTCTTAATGGTTATTTGTAAAAGCACAAATAACTGCTTCAGTATTTATATAATAATATGGGAATTCAAACCTCTTTAGTAATGTATTGGAAATAAGATACTAATTTCCAAAATAAACAAGCGTTTTTGGGCGTAACTTTCCAAAAGTTGGAAACTTTTGGAAAGTTTAGTAGGAAGTTATTTACAATTCATTACTTAGTAATCAAAATACGTGATTTAAATTCAAAAATAGTTGCTGAATTTGAAGTATCTCCTTGTGCCAATAATATAGAAGGTTTTTTTCATGATTATGAGGATTCACTTTATATCTTAAGACAGGATTTAAAAGTAACTGATTTTATTTCCGAGAATGAATCAAAAAAATTTCATTTCAAAGATATAGATGAAAGTGGCGAACATTTTATAGGTACTACTGATTTTTTTAGTGCTAATGAATTTCTTAGTTATGTTGAAAAAGTAATGGAACATTGTTACATCAAAATAGTTGATGCTACAACTGAATATATTCTTGAAACTACAAAATGGCAAATGACTAAAGACAGTCATCCTGCGAGAGTACGTGCTGCAGTAAGTGGAGTTTGTTACAATTCAAACTTAATTAAATTATACAATTTAGTCTTATTTTCTTCAAAACTAAATTATGATGTCCAGTTTACAGCTATTTCCACCTAAACAAACCCTCCAAATGAAATTTAACGTCCTTAATCTTGCCAAATGGGTTGCTGAAAACCAAGACCAACTCAAACCTCCTGTGGGAAACAAAGAAATTTTCCCAGAAGGAGATTTTATTGTAATGGCGGTGGGTGGTCCAAACGTCAGAAAAGACTATCATTATAACGAGGGAGCAGAGTTTTTTTATCAGATTAAAGGGGATATTATCCTCAAAATCATAGAAAATGGAGAATTTAGAGATGTAGAAATCAAAGAAGGAGACATTTATTTGCTCAATGCCAAAATTCCGCACTCGCCACAACGTCCCGCAGGCACTATTGGGCTAGTAGTAGAAGAGCGTAGAAAAGATTTCCAAACAGATGGTTTTCAGTGGTATTGTGATAACTGTAAACATCTTTTATTTGAAGAATACTTTAAATTAACAGATATTGATAAGCAACTTCCTGCCACTTTTGCCAAATTTAATGCAAATAATGAGCTGCATAAATGTAAAAATTGCGGTGAAGTATTGCAAGTACCACAAAAGAAATAAGGCTCTACTAAGACTTATATGGAACAATACTGTGGACAATTTTTAGTTCGTAAATTAATGTTACATAAAAAGCCCATTTAACCACCCCAGCCCCCCAGTAATGTTAATTTCTATTTTCCCTGTGTCGTCAGGTGTTTCCACCTGACGACAAATGCGCTTTTAGGTTTTTCATTTTGGAGAAAATAATGATTTTTACGTTTTATTTTCTCCAAAAACTGGTATTTAAAAGCTA
>JANYGM010000452.1 GCA_025362415.1 bacterium | reverse complement strand
CTGCCCAACTTGCGTAAGCCATTTGCGAAAGCAACCAGCGGCACGCTTGCGACAAACAAAAAACAAGCTAAAACCTGCTCTACGAGGGCAGGGGCAAGCCCAGCCCCTACAAAATACAACCTAAACAGTTACAAAATTTTTTGTGAAGTCAGGTGTTTTCACCTGACTTCAGTAAATCTTCAAGTATTGATTTAGATAAAAACATCTAAATCCTTTGGTGAAGTCAGGTGTTTCCACCTGACTTCAATAAATCTTCCATAATTATTATTAAAAAATCTCCAAAAAAAGTGAATAAAATTTATTTAGCGGCTATTGCCCTTACATTTAGCCTTGTTGCTTGTCAGCCTGCAACAGACAAAAAAGATGCATCAAAAACATCAGAAACAAAAGTTGATAGCAAAAAAGTTGATGCAGAAATTGTTTATGTCAATTCTGATAGTCTTATCAAAAACTATGAGTTTTTTAAGAAAGCAGATAAAGAAATGGCTACACGCAAATCTGGCGCAATGTCTGATTTAGAAACTCGTGGAATGGCTATCAAAAATGAGGAAACAGTCCTAATCCAACGTGCTAATAATATGACTGTGGGTGATTTGGAAGTTGCAAAACGTAATTTGCAAGCAAAAGCACAAAATTTTACACAATATGAAGAGTCTGTAAGCAAGCAAGTAGGAGAAGAAGAACGCCAATTAGCAGAAAAAATGTCTAAAAATTTGGAAGATTTTATGAAACGCTATGCAGAAGCAAACGGTTATAAAATGATTTTGAGCTACAAACAAGGTGCTACAATGTGGTATGCAGACCCCAAATTAGATATTACGGCTGTGGCTATCAAAGCTATCAATGAAGAATATAACAAACAATCTACTGCACCAGCAGTAAAATAAGTTTATTAGACCTTCAAGGTTTCTAAAAACCTTGAAGGTCTAATAAACTTAGTAGTAATAAAACTCCTTAAAAAAATGAAATATTCTCTTGAATGGCTCAAAAACGAAATAAAAGAAGGAAAAAACTTTGATTATATTTATTTTTGGGGACACAAAAGACCAGCAGATAATGTTGTCACTAAAACGTATTTTAGTCAGTGGTTTCCTATTGGCTTCTCTGAAAATGATGTACACTACAAAACAGCAGAGCATTATATGATGGCAAAAAAAGCTACTTTATTTGGTGATACAGAAATTTTAGCACAGATTTTAGTAGCAGAAACGCCAGATGTTGCCAAAAAATTGGGAAGAAAAGTACGCAATTTTGATGCAAATCTTTGGGAAGAGAATGCTTTTAATTATGTTATACAAGGTAATTTTTTGAAGTTTTCACAACACGAAAAACTAAAAGAATTTTTGATTTCCACAGGTAGTAGCGTGATTGTGGAGGCAAGCCCTTATGATAATATTTGGGGTATTGGGCTTTCAGAAAATACTTCAGAATCACAAAATCCTGATACTTGGAATGGCACTAATTTACTCGGTTTTGCCATTATGGAAGCAAGAGATTTGATTTTGAAAATGTAAATTTTAACACTTAGAAAAACACTAAGTAGCACTTAGAAATACAAGAACAAATTTTATCATAACAACTTTTATCATAATAACTAAAATATGACACAATTTAATTGGCAAACTATCAAAGAATTTAAAGAAATTAAGTTTGATTTTTTTGAAGGAATAGGTAAAATAACTATTAACAGACCTCGCTACCGCAATGCCTTTACGCCGCTGACTGTTATGGAAATGATGGAAGCAATGGATATGGCTCGCTATGACAATAATATCAATGTCGTAGTTTTTACAGGTGAAGGAGATAAAGCGTTTTGTAGTGGTGGTGACCAAAATGTCAAAGGAACAGGCGGTTATGTGGGAGAAGATGGTGTGCCACGCCTAAATGTCCTTGATTTGCAGAAAAAAATTCGCTCATTGCCTAAACCTGTCGTGGCTATGGTGAATGGCTATGCTATTGGGGGCGGACACGTTTTGCACGTAGTTTGCGACCTTTCTATTGCGTCTGACAATGCTATTTTTGGGCAAACTGGTCCAAAAGTAGGGAGTTTTGATGCTGGTTTTGGGTCTTCTTTTTTAGCTCGTATTGTAGGACAGAAAAAGGCTAGAGAAATCTGGTTTTTGTGTCGTCAGTATTCTGCACAAGAAGCCCTAGATATGGGACTTGTGAATAAAGTTGTACCTTTTGATGAACTAGAAGCAGAAGTAGTACAATGGTGCAGAGAAATGCAAGCTCTTAGCCCTATTGCCTTGCGTATGATAAAAGTAGGTATG
>JANYGM010000236.1 GCA_025362415.1 bacterium | reverse complement strand
TAGCTTTTAAATACCAGTTTTTGGAGAAAATAAAACGTAAAAATCATTATTTTCTCCAAAATGAAAAACCTAAAAGCGCATTTGTCGTCAGGTGGAAACACCTGACGACACAGGGGAAATAGAAATTAACATTACTGGGGGCAAGCCCAGCCCCTACAAAATACTACCTAAACAGTTACGTTTTTTGTTAATCCAATGTTAATCCAAATAAAAAGTATCTGATTTTATTTGGATAATATTTAATTTTTCTGCAAATTTCTTTGCCAATAATGGTCTGAAATCATTAGCAAAAACATATTTTTTTCTTGAAAAAATAGTATCTTGTAACGTGTTTTCGTTACTATTTTGATGTTCTTTTTGATAACTAAGCGGATAAATAATAGTTTCTTTCCACATATATTGTGTATGTAATTGTTCGTGTAAAATGCGCCAACCAGTGCCAGAAACAGTTACTTCAATATTTTTATGATTATCAAGCAAATGGTCATTTTTATGGTTATGTAATTTGTGTTCAAAATCAACAGCATAAAGTAGTATTGCGCTATGCTGATGCCCCAATTCATTAAAAAACCAAAAAATAACAGCAAAGAACAAACACGCCAAACTAGCCTTCAAATTGGTGCGGTTGGTGAGGCGGAAAGGCTCTAAAAGCCACGCAATGATATTTCTGAAAAACTCCAATTTTTATGGTGTAAAGTGTGATATTATGATATGTAATGTATTTTTGACGAATTATAGATTGAATTTTGCCCAAATAAGAAATTTTATGGCATATTTCAAAATTTTTTAGTTATTTTTGTATTTGTTCACTACATAAAAAACCGTAATTTACGACTAAAATGTTGCCTGTTGATGCTCCTTTTTACTTTTTTGGTTCACAAAATAGCCAAGATAAAGATGTTTTGCTGGAATGTAGTAATATTCCAGACAAACAAACCGCTCATAATTGGATACAAGCCTACAAACAAACATTAGCCTTAGATTGGAATATCAACTTAATTACTATTGAAAATCAGCAAGTTATCAATACAATTCCTTCAAAAGCAACCATTGATGGCGTACATAATTCTTTGCTTGATACGTATCATTTACATCAGCAAAAATACAATATTCCTATCAAAAATAGGCTTAAAAGGCATATTTTGCTGAATACTTACCGTTGTATTCGTACTATTTTGACTTTTTGCACTCGTACTAATTATAGAAGTCAAATCAGACCTACTTTGAATGGAATTCACCCATTTTTTCATAAAATAAACTCCTTAGAAATCATTGATTTTCAACAGATTAAATCCTTTGAAGCAAAATATTCAGAAGATATAAATATTTGGAAAACTATTGCTTTTTATCTTGGGCAAACGCTTGCTTTATGGAAAGGAACAGAAATTTATACAAAAGATGATTTAGTTAAAAATTTCCCAGCATTTGAAAATTTTATTTACAGGAAAAATTTAGAGGAAAAAGACCTTAAATATCTACAAGAAATTAAGAGTTTTTTTGTGGCAGAATTACGCAAAAAGCCCTTTGAAAATACAGAAATAGGCATTTTGGTACTTAATGACGAGAAAATAAATATGGATTTGGAAATAGCTATTTAATTAAAAATTGTGAATTAGGAATTAGGAATTGTGAATTGTGAATTGTGAATTGTGAATTGTGAATTGTGAATTGTGAATTGTGAATTGTGAATTAGTAATTAGGAATACAGCGTTAGAAGTTTGCAAGAGCTAGACCCACTACAAGGCGTGTATCATTGTTTTTACGGTTATTGACAACCACGCTTTCATAAAAGCGTTCATACGTAACACGAAAACGCAAAATATTAGTAATAGGCACTTCCAGCGTTAGGAGCGTGTTCCAACGCAAGTTTTTGATGTCTGTAATGGACGGTTGCATAAAACTAACGTGAGAAAAAACAAGTTTTTTGGAAATTAGCGTATGCTTTCCTTTCAAACGAGTAGAATTGCGGGCAAGTTCTATGGTTTCTTTTTTGGTATCATCTTGAAAATCAGTCTTTTCGTGGATAATAACATTAGTAATAGAAAGCATATTATTGGGTTTATTAAATATATGAAAACCTATACCTGCTCCCGCCTGACTACGAAACTGAATAGCACGCAAATTACTTTGCTCCAAAATGCCAAAAGCAAGTGCATAAACCTTGTTTTTTGGGAATAAAATAGCCGTTAGGTCTGTATAATATTCTCTTTCGGCAAGTTTTCCATTTTGTTCACCATAAGCAAAACGTGGACTCATTGCAAACTCAAAAACACTATCAATATGGGCAATATCTGTACGAAAAACGCCTAGTTTGCGTTCTACGTTACCTGTCATTAGCGTGCCATCAAGGGCAATTTTGTATTTGAAATTTTTGTTAAAACGCTGTTTTTTGGTAAGAGGAACTATTTTTGGTTTGATAGGTACATTTTCTTTCAATGTATCTTTTTTTAAAGTATCTTTTTTGATGTTTTTAATGGTATCTTGCGCCATTATGGGCATAGAAAACATAAAAAGCAATAAAATAAATATGTAATTTTTCAAGTGATTAGTTGGTTTTTAACACAGTAGTTGTCAGAATCACAGATTTTAAAAAGATGACACAGATAACACGGATTTTTTATATTAAGAAAATACAAAAGTAGTAAAAAAAACTCACACCTCACACTTCACACATCACACATCATACATCACACATCAAAAAAAAGTGTTTAAGAAAATTAAATATATTACTAAAAGAATACTTCAAATAAGCCTTATCTTGTTGGTCTTGGCACTTATTTGGTATTATGAACTTGTTTGGTATGGGGTGCAACAAGGCATAGGACAAGCAAAAATACTATGGAACGCAAAACCTACCAATGAGTTTTTAGAAAATCCCGCTTTTGTAGATAGTTTAAAAACTAAAATCCGCTTGATAGCTGAAATAAAACGGTTTTCTGTGGATTCTTTGGGCATAAATCCCTCTAAAAGTTATGAGAAAATGTACGACCAAAAAGGCAAACCTATTCTTTGGATTGTAACAGCAAGTGCGCCCTACGAATTGAAAGCGCATCAGTGGGAGTTTGGGTTTCTTGGCAAATTTTCTTATAAAGGGCATTTTGATAGGAAAAAAGCAGAAAAAGATTCTGCCACACTTGCGCAAACAGGCTTAGATGCAGATGTGGAGCAGGTAAGTGCGTGGAGTACGCTGGGTTGGTTTAATGACCCCATTTTAAGCAGTATGCTGGCACGAAAAGAAGGAGATTTAGCTAATCTTATTATTCACGAGCTAACTCACGGCACACTTTATGTAAAAGATGATGTGGATTATAACGAAAATTTGGCTAGTTTTGTGGGAGATTATGGCGCAATAAGGTTTTTGACACAGAAATTTGGTCAAAATTCTACACAATTAGCGTATTATATGAATGATAAAGTTGATGATGATATTTTTAATAACTATATGTTGAGTGGGGCTAAAAAACTAGATACACTATATAAAAACAAGGATTTTTTAACGAAAAATTTAGCAGAAAAGAAAGAATTAAAAATTGCACTTATCAAAGAAATAATAATTGGACTTACAGAAATTCCTTTTAAAACTAAAAAATTCAAAAAGGACAAACTACTTAAATTTGTGCCAAATAATACTTTTTTTATGGGTTATGTGCGTTATTACTCAAAACAAAATGAATTTGAAAAAGAATTTAAGGAGAAATTTGATAGTAATTTTCCAAGATATTTTAAATATCTCAAAGACAAATATCCATCTTTGTAAATATAGTTTTTTAAAATAATAAAAATGAAATATTTAGCATTAGTAATAGTATTACTTTCTTCTTGTAGTGCAAAAACCAAAGAAAATGATACAAAACTGTTTTCTCAACAAAACAATCAGTTAGTTGAAAAAATAAAAAATAACTTTGAAAAAAAATATAATATGACAGAAAAACCAACTGTTTTAAAAGAATATGCAAAAAATAAAGGATTTAATGATTATACTTTCTTTGAAGTAAAAGAACTAGGTTTTAAAGCTAAAAAGACACCAGATTCAATTAGTTCTTTATGGTTTTGGATAACCATTTATAGCTATAAATCTTATCAAGAAGCAAATAACCAATTTTTAAAGCTAAAAACGTATGCAAAAATTGAAGAAGAATTCATTTTTAATAAAGGATATAATTTTGTCATTGCAAAAGATAATAAAATTTATCATTTAAATGGGGGTTGTGTATATTCATCAGCATCTTGGAATGAAATAATCCAATCTTTTTCAAAAATTTTATACAAAAATAATGATGAAATAGTAAAAAATATGCTTGAAAGTCCTTGTGGATATTGAGTAATTTTATTTTCTTATTTTGAATAATTATAAATAAGCCCGTTTTCTTTTGAGAAAATAGGCTTTTTTTTGTTTTAAGGGATTTTTTTAGTAAAATTGTGTGAGATAAACTTTAATTAAATTTTATTAACTAAAAATATTAGAATGAACCAAGAATTATCTAAAATATTAAATATTTATTCTACACAAAAACATATAGATTTCACCACAAGGCTATTAAATTCATCAAAAGAAACAATAATTTCTTTATTATCTGACCTCCTTACAATGTATATGAATGATAAAAATTCATCTACATTACGTGAATATCTCACAGTAACCATTGCGGGATATGAACATAGTGAGGGGAAAATAGGTTTTAATGGCTTTCAACAATCTTCAATTATAGGAGGAAATCCTTTATATTGTGAAGCAAAACCAAAAAACATCAATTCAGTAGATTTCCATAATCCAGATAAAAAAACACGTAGAAAACTGAATGGGGGTGGAAATTATACTGATTATACTTGGGCAAGATTTGAAAAAGATAAAAAAGAAGCTCCACAACTTCTTGTAAGTGGTTTTATTGATGGGAAATTGATTTATATCATTGAATTTCCGTTTATTTGTGATAGTTTTATTGCTAATTTTGACAGACAGTTACAAAGGCATTTCCCAAATGGAGATATAAAAGGAAGGTATTTGAGAGGTTGTAATTTTGATTATAAAAATTTTATAGATGACAAAGATGCAAAAATTGTATATTTGCTGGAGAAAACAATATTAACGGAATATGAACAATATTTTGATAAAAAATTCTACCAAAAACTACTAACTAAATGATTGATAAAATATTGATAGGTGATACTTTGGAAGTATTAAAAACTTTATCAGATGAAAGTGTTGATATGGGAGTAACATCTCCACCTTATAATAAACAAGAAAATAAAAAAGGTTGGCTTGTCAAAAATGTTAAATATGATGTAATTAGTGATAAAAAAGATGAAAAAACTTATCAGCAAAATCAAATAGAAGTATTAAATGAGCTTTACAGAGTAATAAAACCTGGGGGAAGTTTTTTTTACAATCATAAAACTAGGTGGGAAAATGGTATAATGATGCACCCTATTACGTGGCTAAATCAAACTAACTGGCTTATTAGGCAAGAGATTATTTGGGACAGAGCTATTGCAGCAAATATTAGAGGCTGGAGATTTTGGCAAGTTGATGAACGAATTTATTGGCTTTACAAACCAAAAGATAAAAATAATATTGGCAAAGAACTTTTATCAAAACACGCTTTGATGACTTCTATTTGGAGATTTTCTCCAGAACAGAAAAATCCGCACCCAGCACCATTTCCGCTAGCTTTACCATTACGTTGTATTCACTCTATTTTAGACGAAAATGAAGGAATTATAATAGACCCTTATGTGGGAAGTGGCACTACTTGTGTTGCAAGTAAACTTCTAAACAAAAATTATATAGGAATAGAGATGTCCGAAGATTATATATGTATGGCAGAAGATAGAATAAAAAATGCACATAAAGAAGTTGAAATAATGCTTAAAGAAACAGAAAAACATAAAGTAAATAAGACTTTTAAACAACGAAAAGAAGAGGGGAAGTGGCAAAATAAAAATATTGAAAAAATAACAAAAAAACCAATTTTAGATTTATTTAGTTAGTCTTAATTTTTTCAACAAAAATCAAAAACATTTCAAAGTCCAAAAAGTTATTTTTACGTGAGGAAAGCAACAACTTAGTAATTAAGAAAGCAACTTTGCAGGTAAAAACAAGTAGAAAAGCAAAAAATGTAAATTTGCAACCTAATAAAATATATAGAAAAATGATTGCAGAAAAGACACTAAATCAAACATTACATACAGCAAAATTTTTTAAAAGAGACGAGTTTTATACTCAACTTTCAGATATAGAAAGTGAATTGAAACATTATAAAGAGCATTTTAAAGGTAAAGTAGTTTTTTGTAATTGTGACGACCCAAGAAGTAGTAATTTTTTTAATTATTTTGCTTATAATTTTGAAAATTTAGGACTGAAAAAACTATTAGTAAGTTGCTATAAAAATCAAGAAAAAAATTTATTCATTCAAGAAGAACCTGAAAGTGCCGTATTTCTTGAATATACAGGTGATAAAGATGGAAAAAAAGCTCGTAATGCAGAAGAAATAGGCATAAAAATGCTCCAAGGAGATGGTGATTTTCGTAGTCAAGAAGTTATTGAATTTTTGAAACAAGCTGATATTATAGTAACAAATCCACCTTTTTCGTTATTTAGAGAATACGTAGAGCAATTATTAAAATACGAAAAAAAATTTTTGATAATAGGGAATATAAATGCTATTACATACAAAGAAATTTTTAAACTAATCAAAGAAAATAAGGCTTGGTTAGGAATAAATATGGGTAGAGGTATTTCAGGTTTTATAGTTCCTGACAACTACGAACTTTATGGCACAGAGGTTCGTATTGATAGCTTAGGTGATAAAATAATTTCTCCAAATAATTGTTTGTGGCTAACAAATTTAGACACATTTAAACGAAGTGAAGATATTATACTTTCTAAGACTTATTATGGAAACGAAAGCCAGTATCCTAAATTTGATAACTATGATGCAATTAATGTAGACAAAACCAAAGATATACCTATTGATTATGAAGGTGTTATGGGAGTTCCTATTACTTTTTTACATAAATTTAATCCAGAACAATTTGAATTAGTGAAATTTAGAAAAGGAAATGATGATAAAGATTTATCAATTAATGGCAAATGTCCATATTTTAGAATTTTAATCAAGAACAGAAAGTTATAAGTCATAAATGAAGAAAAAGCAAACTGACAGATTAAGAAAAGAAAAAGTAAGAGGGCAAGGAGCAAAAGAAATCTTTGGTGAAAGCGCACAACTACACGACACAACAGTAAATGATTTTTCTAAGGTAGTTTTTGAAACCTTAAAAAATGACTTTCCCAAACTTGAATTTCGTTTTAGAGCCTCCTTACAAAAAAAAGAAATAAATGAAAAATTAAATTCAGTAGACTCTCGCTTAGGAGTAACAATATTTGTTGGAAAAGCAGAAATAAGACCTGATGGAGGAATTATTGAAGTTAAAGATAAAGATAACAAATGGCGTATTGTATTAGTCTGTGAAGCAAAACATCAAGGAAAAGACATTGAAAATATCAGCAAAGGAATTTTAGTGGGCAAAAACAACAACCAAGAGTTAATGTTAGCAGGGAATGCCATTGAGCGTTCTCATAAAAATATAAATGAAATAAGAAACATAATGATTGATGAAAAACATTTTCCTTATATTTTGTTTTTACAAGGCTCAAATTTTCTTACGGAATCAATAACAGTAAAACGACCAGATGGCACAGAAACAACTTTAAAACACGACATAGGTTCATTGAACAGAATAGACAGGCTTACAGCATCAAACTACAGTTTGCCTATTAATCAAAATAGTTGCGAAAATATATTTATCTCTGTTGGCAGACAATCCGTTATGCTACAAGCAGTATCAATTTTTACAAAGCCTACGGAATGGACTATTGATGAGATGTTGCCAATAATGATGGATATTTCAATAACTTCACTAAGAATTATAGGTGTGACTGAATGAAAGACAAAAAACACATCTTATTTCAATAAAAATAGAAAAACAGTCCAAAAAGTTAATTAGAGCATAAATACAACACAAAAAACATAATAAATTCTCAAAATATATTCACAAAATGAAGCTAGAATCAAAAGTCCCAGCAGGCGCACTCGCTGAAAAATGGGAAAAACACAAGTTTAATATGAAACTCGTAAACCCTGCTAATAAGCGTAAATATGACGTTATTGTCGTAGGAACTGGGCTTGCGGGAGCGGCTGCAGCGGCTTCGCTAGCAGAACTTGGTTATAATGTAAAAGCATTTTGTTATCAGGATAGCCCACGCAGAGCGCACTCTATTGCAGCGCAAGGCGGTATAAATGCAGCTAAAAACTATCAAAATGATGGTGATAGTATTTTTCGCTTATTTTATGATACTATAAAAGGTGGTGATTATAGGTCAAGAGAGGCTAATGTGTACCGTTTGGCGCAAGTTTCTGTGAATATTATTGACCAATGCGTAGCACAAGGTGTGCCATTTGCTCGTGAATATGGCGGACTGTTGGCAAACCGTTCTTTTGGTGGAGCGCAAGTTTCACGTACTTTTTATGCGAAAGGACAAACTGGACAGCAACTGCTTTTAGGTGCTTATTCTGCGCTTAGTCGTCAGATTGCTACTGGGAAAGTCAAAATGTACACACGTACAGAGCTTATGGACGTGGTTGTCGTTGATGGCAAAGCTCGTGGAATTGTAGTAAGAGACCTTGTAACAGGCAAAATTGAAAGCCATTCTGCACACGCAGTTTTGCTTTGCACAGGTGGTTATGGAAACGTATTTTTCCTTTCAACTAATGCAATGGGTTCTAATGTTTCTGCAGCATGGAGAGCGCATAAAAGAGGTGCAGTATTCTCTAATCCTTGTTTTACGCAAATTCACCCAACGTGTATTCCTGTGTCAGGCGACCACCAATCAAAATTAACTTTGATGTCTGAATCTTTGAGAAATGATGGACGTATTTGGGTGCCAAAAACCAAAGAAGATGCTGAAAAAATTAGAAAAGGACAACTTAAAGCAGCTGATTTGAAAGAAGAGGATAGAGATTACTTCTTAGAAAGAAAATATCCTGCATTTGGTAATCTTGTGCCTCGTGATGTTGCCTCACGCAATGCTAAGTATGTATGTGACGAGGGACGTGGCGTAGCAAAAACAGGTTTAGGCGTTTATCTGGACTTTACAGATGCTATCAAACGTGACGGAGAAGCACTTATTGCGGCTAAATATGGTAATTTGTTTGAAATGTATCAGCAAATTACTGACCAAAATCCATATAAATCTGCAATGATGATTTACCCTGCAGTGCATTATACAATGGGTGGTTTGTGGGTAGATTATAATCTAATGACAACAGTTCCAGGACTTTATGCGTTAGGAGAAGCTAATTTTTCTGACCACGGAGCAAACAGATTGGGCGCAAGTGCGTTGATGCAAGGACTTGCTGACGGTTATTTTGTTATTCCTTATACTATTGGTGATTATCTTGCACCAATGTCAAATGAAAAAATTTCTACTGAACACCCAGATTTCAAAAAAGCTGAAAATGATGTAAGAGAACGCATCAATAGACTTCTTGCTATCAAAGGAACAAAAACTGTTGATGAAATTCATAAGGTTTTGGGCAGACTGATTTGGGATTATTGCGGAATGTCAAGAAGTGCAGAAGGGCTTACATTTGCTAAAAAAGAAGTACAAGCACTTAAAAAAGAGTTTTGGACGAATGTGCGTGTGAGTGGTGCAAATGAAGAGTTTAACCAAACACTAGAAAAAGCGTACAGAGTAGCTGATTTGATAGAATTGGGTGAGCTTATGATAGATGACGCACTTGCAAGAAATGAATCTTGTGGCGGACACTTTAGAGAAGAGTACGAAAAAGATGGCGAAGCAATGCGTGATGACGTTAATTATCAGTTTGTTTCTGCTTGGGAATACAAAGGTGAAGATGTACAAGAAGAGTTACACAAAGAAATGCTTGTATTTGAAAACGTAACGCCAAGCCAAAGAAGTTATAAATAATATTTTTGGTGATGAGTGTGTAGTTTTGGGTGATGAGTTTTTGCTCGTCACTCAAAAGCTACTTAAAATTGGAAATAAAATGAAAGATGAGAAAAAATTAAATGCACTTAAAAATCTTAAAAGTAATATTGAAGGACTGATTAGAACAATTCAGGAAACAAACAATGATGAGGAATTGATAGACCAACTTTTAGAGGATTTGATGAGAATAATAAAAGAAATTACTAATGTTGAAAATGAAAACTAAAATCATATGAAAAAATTACTAGATATAGAAAATGTTTTGGAAAATTTATCTAATATCAAAGATAGAGGAGAAGAAATAATATATTTGCATCAAATTCATCAAGATTATGAACAACTTAACGAGTTTGAAAAACAAAAAATTGCAGAAAATCTAAAACAAAAAACCGCATTTTTGCGCCAACAAGTGAATGATATTTTAGCAAAGTAAATATAGAATAAATATTGGGAAAACCATTACTATGAAAAATGACCAAGTAGCGCAAATAATCCATCATTGGATAAACAAAATCCTTAATGTACCAACTGAAAAACAAGATGAAATTGTAGCAGAATATAATGTTTTCCTTGATGGATTGGCATTTGAAGATAGAAAATTAGTAGAACAAACTTTTAGCAAAATCTACCAAAAACGCTTTGAACGCTTTGAAAGTAAAACAGAAGAGTTAGAAGAGCGTTTATTACAAAGATTTGCCTAAATACATTTTTTAAAATAAACCAAATGGAAACACTTACAAAAGTATCAGAAGAAGAATATTTGCGTTTGGAAACAACTACATTCTACAAAAATGAATACCACGCAGGTATAATTGTACCTATTGAAGGTGTGCCAATAGACCATTGTTCAATGATGACCAATATTGTTGGACAATTAGGCATATATTTAAAGCACAAAGACTTTAGAATTTATATTAGTCGTATGCTTGTCAAAATCCCTGCTTATGAAAGATATGTTTATCCTGATGTGATTGTGGGCTATGGGAAAGGCACTTTTAATAGGAAAAAAGATATAGATGTACTTTTAAACCCTGCTATTATCATAGAAATTACATCAAAAAATACTAATGATTATGATAGAACAGAAAAATTAAGTTGCTATATAACCTTAGAAAGTCTGCAAGAATATTGGCTTATAGATAGTGAAAAAATTGAAATAATGAGCTATAAACGTACTTTAAATAATGATTGGATAGTGCGTATCAACAAGAATATTAACGAAAAAATAATAATTGGTGAGGCTGAAATAGAAATCAAAGAATTATATGCAAATACTGTTTTTGATACTGAAAATCCACATAAACCAATCAGAAAATCAAATAAAAACTTAACGTAAAAATTCATATAAAAACAAATAATCAATATGACAACGGAAAAAACAATGAACCTCACCCTGAAAATTTGGAGACAAAAAAACACCAATGAAACAGGTAAAATGGTAGATTATAAGGTTACAGGCATCTCTGCGGATATGTCTTTCTTAGAAATGCTAGACACTTTGAACGAGGATTTGCTAAAAAATGGTGGTGAACCAGTTTCTTTTGACCACGACTGTCGTGAGGGAATTTGCGGAATGTGCAGCCTTTACATCAATGGAAAGCCTCACGGACCTAAACAAACAACAACTTGCCAGCTACATATGCGTAGTTTTAAAGATGGCGACACTATTTATATTGAGCCTTGGAGAGCTGCTGCATTTCCTGTCGTGAAGGATTTGGCAGTGAATAGAAGTGCTTTTGACCGTATTATTCAGCAAGGCGGCTTTGTATCTGTAAATACAGGTGTAACTGTTGATGCTAACGAAATTCCTATTCCAAAAACTAATGCAGACCTTGCAATGGACGCTGCCGCTTGTATTGGTTGTGGAGCGTGTGTAGCTGCTTGCAAAAATGCTTCTGCTATGCTTTTTGTGTCTGCAAAAATTGCCCATTTGGGACTTTTGCCACAAGGACAAGCTGAAAGAGATGCTCGTGCAGAAAAAATGATTGCTCAAATGGACTTAGAAGGATTTGGGGCGTGTTCTAATACAGGAGCGTGTTCTGCAGAGTGTCCAAAAGGGATTTCTTTATTTAATATTGCACGTATGAACAGAGATTATTATGGTGCAAAAATTTCTTCTAATACACTAGAATAATTTTTATTTACCACATAGGCACATAGAAGACATAAAAATAAAAATTTATATTTAATGCCTTTTATGTGCTTGTATAATAGAGTTTTTATATCTTAATAATCAAGTAGTTAAATCTCTTTTAAAATTCCAAAGCAACCCACATATTTCAATTACTTCATTTAATTTTGTTTTCATATGACTGCGGCTTTCTATACGTAAA
>JANYGM010000427.1 GCA_025362415.1 bacterium | reverse complement strand
CCCTGCCCAATTTGCGAAAGCAACACGACAAACAAAAAAGTAGCTAAAACTTGCTCTACGAGGGCAGGGGCAAGCCCAGCCCCTACAAAATACAACCTAAACAGTTATGTTTTCTCTATGTTCTTAGTGGTAAAATGAAATCAAAATAAAAAAGCCCAATCTCACGACTAGGCTTTTTCTGTGTTTTTGGTCTAATTTACCAGAAATCAAAAATATATTTGATATACTTGTTCTAACTTTACGTTAGTGTAAGTATTAGTATTTTTTGAAAGGTTTTCTGTCACCAAAGCTATTGCTTCTTTCAGGCTTAGGTCTTGCCTCAGAAACAGAAAGAACTTTTGTCATGTGTTCTGTTTGGTTTAGCTTTTCAATTGCCTCGTTTGCTTCACTTTCGTTTGGCATTTCTACAAAACCAAATCCACGTGAGCGACCAGTTTCACGGTCATTGATTACTTTTGCAGAATCAACAGTACCGAATTGAGTGAAAAGTTCTTCAAGGTCTTCGCTGCTTGCCTTAAAATTCAAATTTGCAACGTAAATATTCATAAAAAAAGAATTAAAATGATAAAAACAAAATTATGATAATTTTAACATTAAACAAAAAAGAAAAAAATCACTAGCAACTAAACTATAACAATGATAAAATCAAAATGATAAAAACCAACTGACAACCGACTGGTATAAGTACGAAATAGAAATTTAAGAAACTATTTGTGTCTAATTCTAAAATTAAATCCCTCAAATGTAAGTACATTTTTTTTAGCTACCAAATAAAATGCTAAATTTATTTTATCTAATACCTAAAAATGGACTTTTGAGCCTTTTTTTGTGGTGTCAGGCGGAAACACCTGACACCACAGAAAACCAAAAAACACATAATCATTTGATTATCAAAATTTTGTATTCATTCACAATTCATAATTAAAAATTCATAATTACTTAGAACGTATAATTTTTGCGTTTCATAATAGTTTCAAACATTTTTAGGTCGTGTTCTGTGGGGAAAACCTTAAAAGGAAAATGAAAAAATTGCGCCCTACCCATATACAAAATAAAAGCATCAGCCGTTTTTTCTACGGATTTTATCATCTCCCATTTGATAATCATTCCTTCTTTTTCGTTGCGTTTGATAAGGATTTGGGGAGAAGAGAACTCGTAATATAGTTTTTCAAACATTATCTGATTTTGGGGAAGTTTTGGCACACCTGTAAATTGTATCCACCAAAACGCATACCATAAGCCTGCACCTAAGAATGCAAAAATGAACATCCACCAGTTTCTGTACCAAATATTAATAATACCATTCAAAGCAAGAAGTCCGACAAAAATAGCAATAGGAAGCCATATTTGGTCTTTTATGATGTTTTTAAGTCCTATTTTTCTATAAACATTAGTATCTAACTGGCATTTTTTTGTTTTTACAATCATTATTTTTTGTTGATTTTTGTTAATTTTGGTGCAAAAGTACAATATTTTTTTATTATTTCAAAAGTTTTTTCTTACTAATAAAAAGCCTCACACTTATGATAACGACATTGTAAGTTTGTGTTCGTGGGGTATGAAACCCCACGTTATTGATTTTTTGGCTAAAAATATGTTTTGAAATCAGTAGCGCAGGGTTTTATACCCTGCGCTACTGATTCACACTTCACACTTCACACCTCAATTAAGTTCTTGGTCTTCTAGTGGGATTATTTCGTTATAATCACCTTCGTTTTTTTCTACTACTTTTGTTGCTTTTGTATTGTCTTTATTATTTTTTGCTGTAATCTCTTTTTGGTCTTCTGTGCCTCTGATAGTTACTTCTGATTTTTTCTCACTCACAATAGCCTTAATAAAATGCTCCAAAGGTGCAATAAGAGTAGCTAAAAGAACATTTATGACTACTTTATATATAGGGATATTTCCTAATATGCTTTCTATATAATTTTCAATATAGACATTGACAAATTCAAAAAGCAAGAATAAAGTAGCCAAAGAAAGTACAATAGTAATTCTTGCGCCACGCCTACGAGAACCCAAATACAGAGAAATAACCGCCAGCGTAACAAAAAACGCTAATTCCGCAGCATAAAACCAAACCTGTTCCCAATAAGGGTGGTTTATTTTGAAAGAAAATGAAGTATATTCTTTGTTTGGAACGCCATCACTATTATAAGATTTTACCTTAAAAACATAGTTTCCTGGCTGCAAATTGGTATAAGTGGCAACTGTATTATCTGCTCTCTCTGACCAATCTTTATCAAAACCTTCTAAAAAATATTGATATTTTACTCTTTCTGGAATAGTAAAGTGAATGCCTACAAACTCAAAAGTAAGGCTATTTTTGTCGTAAGGCAATATTAAATCATATTTTTCTCCTTGCGCTTTGATAGGAATATTAAAATCTATATCAATATTATTGGTATATTTTTTCCAATCTTCTATTTTATTAAAAAGTTTAATACTTGTTATATGTGTTGTAGGAGGTATATTATTACGAATATCCTCTTTTGGGTCATATTTTACAACGCCTTCCAACGCACCAAACCAAATATTACCTTTTGTATCTTTGGTGATAGCATTTGGAAATGTCTGTACCAATGTAAAACCATCAATATAACTAAAATGCTTTGTATTTTTAGTTTTTGGGCTAAACTTATCAATGCCGTTTCTGTGTCCTACCCAAATATCACCTTCATTATCTTCAACAATAGACCATAAATTTTGAGAACTCAAATTGTTTTTTTTGGTATAACAGGTGATACAAGAGCGTTCTGTGGGCAAAGAAGTGGGTTTCATTGTACAAAGTCCGTTTTCAGTCGCCATCCAAAGCATTCCATTTCTGTCTTGAATAATGTCCAAAACAAGGTTATTGAGTAAGCCGTTTTCTGTTGTAAAATTCTGAAAACCGCTTTTGTTGTACCTACTAAGCCCTCCATACGTTCCAAACCAAAGATTTTCGTCTTTATCTTTGAGTGAGCAGCGCACATAATTATCAGCTAAACCTTCTGCACGAGCAAAATTAGCAAATTCTTTACCATCATATCTCCACAAACCGCCATCAGTTCCAAGCCAAATTCTACCTTCATTGTCTTCTACAACAGAAAAAACATAGTCATCTCCTGTAGTTGGTTGATTAAAATTAGTAAATTTTCCGTTGGTAAGTCTTGATGCTCCTTCTCCATTTGTTCCTATCCAAATATTGCCTTTTGAATCTTCATACAGTGTTTTTAGTGTATTTGTAGGCAATCCATCATCTGTGGTATAAGTAATATAATTTTTGCCATCAAACTTAATAAGTCCTTTTCCAAGTGTTGCAAACCAAATATTTTTCTTTTTATCCTCCAAAATAGAGGTTACAGGCTTTTTTTGGACATAATTTTCAGCAAAAATATTAAAACGTCTATTACTTAGTTTTGATGCGCCTGCTTCTGTTCCAAACCAATAATTTTTATTTTTATCTTGCAAAATAAAGTTAATCACATTACTAGCAAGTCCGTTACTTTCTCCAAGATTTTCTACTTCTGCATTATCATTGTTATTATCATCATTATTGCTATGAATAATAAAAATCCCGTCATCTGTTCCTACCCAAAGTTTGCCTTTATCATCAAGCATTAAAGAGGAAACGCTATTTCCTTCAATTTTTTTGTTTGGAACAAACTCATTATTTTGCATATCAAAATGTGCAATGCCATTGTCTGTTCCTACCCAAATTTTCCCTTTTTTGTCTTCAATAATGGTATAAACTTCGTTTGCAGGCAGTCCTTGCTCTTTTGTATATATTCTAATGTTATTATCAACATATTTTACCACACCTTGCGAGGTAGCCAGCCAGACATTTCCACGAGTATCTTCTTTAATAGCATAAATAGAACCAGAAGGTAGTCCGTCTGTTTTATTGAGATTTTTAAAAGTTTTCCCATCAAAAATGCTTACTCCTGCGGCAGTTCCAAACCAAAGTCTGCCACGTCTGTCTTCCATAATACAAATAATATCATTGTCCACAAGCCCATTTTGGCGTTTTGTGTAGTTGTGGAAGCCTTGCCCATCATATCTGCTCACGCCTATACGTGTAGCAATCCAGATTTGCTTTTTCTTATCTTCTAAAATAAACTTGATATTATTGCTTAAAAGCCCGTGTTCTGTGGAGTAGCTGGTGAATTTGTGTCCGTCAAATTTGCTCACGCCACCTTCTGTTGCAAACCACATATAGGAATTGTGGTCTTCCATAATAGCACGAACGTGCGACTCAGGAAGCCCGCTAATGAGGTCATAATTGCGGAGAGGGTATATTTGCGCTTGTGCAATGGGCTGCGTAGCAAATTGCAATACTAGAAAAACACTAATAAAAGACGCTAAAAATACAGAGTATTTTTTTTTCACACGAGAAATTTCCTAAATAGTTGTGAGTTTTTAGTTGCAAGTTGCGAGTTAGATACAAAGTTTTGATAGTTCACAACTTAGAGGTCAACGGCTTAATAATCAGAGATTTAATAATCAAAGGCTTAAATTTACATTTCGTACTTCGTACCTTGTATTTCGTACTTCGTACCTCCAACTTCGTACTTTAATAAGTGTTTTTTTGTTTTTTGACAGTTTTGGTAGTGGTTACGACTTTTTTCTTTGCTTCAAGCGTTGCTATTTTACTTTCAAGTATTTTGACTTGGCTACGTAAGTTTTGGATAGTAACATCTTTCTCTTCTGCTTTGTTTTTTTGCCCAGAAGTGAGTTTTCTAATGTCTTGGGTGATGTTTCTTTTTTCTTCTTCCAATGCTTCTACTTTGGCACTAACAACAACAATAGTGGCTTTGGCTTCATTTAACTGTGTTTCTTTCTCATTTACTTGTGCGAGAGCTGCTTTATATTTTTTGGCAGGAACACAAGAGGCAAAAAATAATAAACTTAACAAAATGACAAAAGCATTTAATTTATTTGGGAGAGTATTTGATAATGTATTTAATTTCATTTTTATAGTTTTATATGGTAATGACTAATTTAGTAGTTGATGGGTATTTCTATTGAAATATTTATTTTTATAAGACGTATTTGCTTTGCTACAAATATAACAAAAGATATTACAAAGTTACAAATTACTTTTATTATTTTGAGATTATTTTGAGATTATCCCAAATTAGATAAATATACCATAAAATTATCCCAAAAACTAAACTTTTTATTTGTATTTTTGTGTTTGAGTGTAATAATCCTTTATAATCTTATCAAAAAGTTTTAAAAATATCAATGCAAAACTTGCCTATTCGTCCTCGTAGAAACAGACAAAATGCCACTATTCGTAGTCTTATTGAAGAAACGACACTCCATAAAAAAGATTTTATTTTTCCTCTTTTTATTGCAGAAGGCACTAATCAAAAGCAAATAATTCCTTCAATGACAAACATTTTTCGTTTTTCTATTGACTTACTTTTAGAAGAAATAAATGACTGTATGCGCTTAGGTATCAAGGCTTTTGCACCTTTTCCTAATATCTCTGAAAACCTCAAAAATAGTACCGCAACAGAAAGTTATAACCCAAATGGTTTGTTTTTAGAGGCTATTTCTCAAATAAAAAAAAACTTTCCTGATTGTGTGCTGTTTACTGATGTGGCTCTTGACCCTTATAACTCTGACGGACACGATGGTATTGTACATAACGGACAAATTCTTAATGATGAAACGCTAGAAGTTCTTGGGAAAATGGCACTTGCGCAGGCACGTGCAGGGGCTGATTTTGTTGCGCCTTCTGATATGATGGATGGGCGTGTAGGCTATTTGAGAACGGTTTTAGACCAAAATAATTTTCAAAATGTAGGTATTTTGGCATATTCTGTGAAGTATGCAAGTGCTTTTTATGGTCCATTCCGTGATGCGTTGGCATCTGCACCTAAATTTGGCGACAAAAAAACTTACCAAATGAACCCTGCAAATACTCGTGAGGCATTGCGTGAGGCACAATTAGACATCAACGAAGGAGCAGATATTATTATGGTAAAACCTGCTTTGCCGTATTTGGACGTAATAAAATCTTTAAAAGATAATTTTTCTTTGCCTATTGCTGCCTACAACGTGAGCGGAGAATATGCTATGATAAAAGCAGCTGATGAAAAAGGTTGGTTAGATGGTGAAAAAGCAATGTATGAAAGCCTAATTTCTATCAAACGAGCAGGTGCAGACATGATTTTGTCATATTTTGCAAAGGAAATAGCAGGGCATTTGTAGCCCCCAGCCCCGAAAGGGCTTATCTTGTAGGGGTTTGGGAAATATTTGTATTTAATGTAGGGGCGACCCTTGCAGTTGCCCAAAATGCGAAAGCAACACGACAATCAGAACGCAAAATCATCTACAAAAACAAATTTAAAGCCTATTCAAAGAGGGCAGCTGCAAGGGCAGCCCCTACAAATACAA
>JANYGM010000421.1 GCA_025362415.1 bacterium | reverse complement strand
ATTTTATGGTTAGTTTTATCATACAAAACAAAAGCAAAAATACCATTTAAAGAGATTTCAAAAGGCATTTTCTGTATTTTTTTATCTAAAAAATCTAATAAAGCATATAAAAAAACTTCTGTATCTGCGTTTGTTTTATTTTGTTTTGTTTGGAAAATATCTAGGTTTTGTGCAATTTCTTCATAATTATAAAGTTCTCCATTATAAAGTAAAACAAAATTTTTATCTTCTGAAAAAAATGGTTGATTAGCGTTGTCGTTTGTGGTTTGGATTTTTAGGCGGTTATGTGCCATAAATATCTGATAATCACATTGATAATCAAGTTGATTATCAGATATTTTATCCTGAAAAAAACCTGTAAAATCTTGCCCTCTATGTGCTATTTTGTGGCTCATTTGAGAAATATTCTCACTTTTGAGCGCACAAGTTTTATCAATAATTAGGCTTATTCCGCACATTCCAATAGTTTTATAATTTAAAATATATCATATATCATACATCATATATCACACATCACAACTCTCCTAGCCAAGTTTTATACTCTTTTGGATAGCCACTACGCAATTCTTGTAGAAAATCTAGTTTATTTTTCTCAAAAATGCTAAAAATAGTAGAACCAGAGCCAGACATAGCCGCATAAACCGCCCCCATCTCATAAAAACTCTCTTTTAGTTTATTTAAGACAGGATATTTTGGAAAAATACTATTTTCAAAATCATTATGAAGCAAGTTTTTCCACTCAAAAAAATCTTTCCTTTCTACCAAATTACTAATATCAAAATCAATTTCATAAGGTTGAATGTTAGTATAAGCGTCTTTTGTAGGAATATGCAAATTTGGATAAACCAATAAAATTAAATATTCTCGCATATTTAATTCAATATTTTTAAATTTGTCGCCTTTTTCAAAGCAAAACATTGGTTTATTTTTTATAAAAAAAGCACAATCACTGCCCAAAGTGCGTACATAATCCTCCATTTGCTCATCAGAAAGTTTCAAATCAAACATTTTATTGAGCATCTTAACAGTAAAACTCGCATCAGCAGAGCCACCACCAAGCCCTGCACCAATAGGAATATTTTTGTGCAAATGAATATGAACAGCAGGCAAATTATAGGCTTTTTGAAGCAGATAGTAAGCTTTTAGGCACAAATTATCTTCATTATTATTGGTAGTTTCAATAGGAATTCCTGTGATAAGTAGCTCCGTTTTGCCTGTTTGAGAAGGCAAAATTTCTAGCACGTCAGTCCATTGTATAGGTACGAAAACAGACTGCAAATTATGAAAACCATCTTCTCTTTTTTTGATGATAAAAAGCCCCAAATTTATCTTTGCATTAGGAAACTCAAGCATTTTTTTGGTAGTTTAAGGAATTTTAATGGAGTTTTTTTGATATAGTTGCACAAATATAACATAAAATCATTGTTTTGCTTACATCTTATCTAATTTTAGGTTTCCCTTGATTTCTAGGTTAAATTAAAGGAAATAAAATTTGGTAGTTAGTGTTTTTTTCTTACCTTTGCAGTTCTTTTAATGAAATTGAAAGAGATATTAGTAAAATAATAAAAATAAAAACGTAATAATATCATAGTAATATAGTTTGTAAATATCAAAATAATGAAAAAAAATCTGCATCCAGAGTACACAGATGTTGTTTTTTGGGATATGACAAGTGATGTGAAATTTATGTCACGCTCAACTGCCAAGCCAAAAGATACCATAGAATTTGAAGGGAAAACTTATCCTGTTATCAAAATAGAAGTAAGTTCTTACTCTCACCCTTTTTATACAGGGAAAAATATCCAACTTGACTCTACGGGTCGTGTGGAGAAATTTAACCAGCGTTTTGCTAAAAAAGCAGCCGTTAAAAAATAGGTTTTATTGAATTAAGGTTATTACAAGATTATTTTTAATAAAAAGTCTTAAAATAACCTTATTTTTTGTCTATTACTTAAAAATACTAAGATGAACAACGAAGAAAATAAAGACCTTGCGCAACACAAGGACGAAGTCGCAAAAGTTGCCCCAAACGCTTCTAATGAAGATGTTTCTAACGAAAATACACAAGAAATCTCTTCTGAAGTTTCAGTAAATCCTGACAATGTTTCTGTTGAAACGGTTGCTGTTGATAATGTTTCTGTTGAAATACTTGCAGAAAAACAAGCAGAAGAAGCGCATAATGATGCGCCTGCAGACACCCACAAAGATTATTCTCATCTTTCAAAAGAAGAGATTTTGGCACTTGTGGCACATTTGCATACAGAAAAATCTGATAAAACTGAAAAAACTGATAAAGTTTTATCTAACAACGAAATTCAGAAAAATTATAACCTTATTCGTCAAATCAAGCCTGTTTTTGACGAAATAGTAAACCACGAACGTGCAGAAGAACTAAAAAAATTCATTGCAGAAGGTGGTGTTGAGATGGATTTTCATTTTCATCAAGACGAAACAACAAAGAAATTTTATAATGTGGCAGGTGATGTGCGCAAAAAGCATCACGCCAACATTCAGAATGCAGAAAATAATAAGGCTAAAAACCTTAAAGCAAAGCAAGATTTGCTGGAAACTCTCCGCAATATCATTAGTGGACAGGAAACTGAAAGCACTTTGCAACAAGTCAAACAACTTCAAAAAGATTGGAAAGCCGTAGGAGAAGTACCACAGGCTAATTCTAACGAACTTTGGAAAAGTTATACGGCTCTTATGGACATTTATTATAGCAACGTGGGCATCTCTCGTGAGCTAAAAGAACTTGACCAAAAGAAAAATCTTGATACAAAAATTGAAATTTGTCAGAAAGCAGAAGCACTCGCAACTGTTAGTAATGAGCGTTTTAGGAATGCTATCAAAGAACTTAATATCCTTCACGAAGAATACAAACACGTTGGACCAGTTCCAAAAGAAGATAAAGAACCACTTTGGGAACGCTTTAAAATAGCCTCTGACGTGCTTTATGCACGTAAAAGAGAAATTGATGAAGTCCAAAGAGGTGAGATTTTGGTTAATCTTAACAAAAAAATTGCGGTTTTGGATAGAATTTTGCCTTTCAAAACTTATCAAGGTGCAACCATCAAAGAATGGAATGAAACGACACAAGATGTGCTTGCTATTCAAAAAGAATGGGATACAACAGGATTTGTGCCAAGAGAAAAAGCAGCAGAAGTTACAAAGAATTTTTGGGCAGGTCTTAAAACTTTTTTTAAGAATAAAAGTGATTTCTTTGCAAAATTAGATGCTGTACGTCAAGAAAACCTTGATAAAAAAACGGCTCTTTGTGTAAAAGTAGAAGAACTTGTTGCCAACGTAACGCCACAAACAACAGAAGAAACAGCAAAAATCTTGAAGAAATTGCAAGATGAATGGAAAACTATTGGGGCAGTTCCTGAAAAACAAAGAAATACTATTTATGACCGTTTTAAGGCTGGTTTGGATAAATTTTTTGAGGCTCGTCGCAACCAGTTGGATAGTAAAGATGTTGAATTTAAGGGAAATCTTGATGCCAAAAATGAAGTCATCACACGCATAGAAGCCCTTGACCCTGCGCAACTTGCAGGCGTAAACGGAGAAGAACTTATCAGCAAATTTATTGCGGAGTTCAAAGCTATTGGTTTTGTGCCTATTAAACTCAAAGAAAAAGTACAAGAGAAGTTTCACGAGGCGCTTACAGCTATGATTGCAAAAATTGAAGGCATTTCTGCTAATGAAAAAGATGGACTTGCCGTTAATATGGAAATTCGTCTAGCAGGTGGAGATGGAAGTGTGCGCAGTTTGGAGCGTAAGGAAGAGGCTGTACGCAAACGTATTTTTGAATTAGAAGACGAAATAAGCACTTTGAACAATAATTTGGGCTTTTTTGCTAATTCTAAAAATGCCAATGAAATGAAAGCTACTTTTGACGAAAGAATAAAAGCAGCTACCAAAGATTTGGAAAACTTCAAAAAACAATTAAAACAAATCAGAACTGCAATAAAATAGCTCTGAATTGTGAATGAATACAAAAAGCGTTAAGAATGAAATCTTAACGCTTTTTTTGAGTAAAAACTGACATTTAAAAAAACGTAAATTCAATGAAAAAATCACTCTTTATTTCCCTTATTTTCAGTCTATTTTTTGGTGAGATTTTTGCTCAAAAATCTTCTTCAAAAGTACCTCAAAAAGACAAAAACGACATTTTAGCGGTTTTTGCGGTGCAAGAAAAAGGCTGGAATGAAGGCAATTTGGAGGCGTATATGCAAGGTTATGAAAAATCTGATTCACTCAAATTTATTGGCAAAAGTGGCATCACTTATGGCTGGCAAAATACATTAGACAACTACAAACGCAGTTATCCAGACAAAGCAAGTATGGGAACACTCCGTTTGGAGCTTGTTAGTATGGAGAAAATAGACAAAAAACATATTTTCGTTGTAGGAAAATGGGAACTCCTAAGACCAGAAAAAACTAATCTTAAAGGCTATTTTACGCTTATTTGGAAGAAAATAAATGGAAAATGGCTTATCATTGCAGACCATTCTAGCTAAAAAACAAGTACGAAGTAAGAAGTACGAGGTACGAATTGAAAACAAAATACAATATTTCTAGTTATTTCAGCAATTAAGATTACAAATAAATTGTATTCATTCACAATTCACAATTTAAAATTCATAATTAAAGATGTTTGGACTATTCAAAAAGAAAACAGAAAAAGAAAAATTACAAGAAGAATACAAAAAAATGCTTGCAGAAGCACACCAACTTTCTACCAAAGACAGACGGGCGAGTGACCAAAAAACCGCAGAAGCAGAAGAATTGATGCAGAAAATTTTACTAATGCCTTGAGCAGGTACGAAGTTAGAGGTACGAAGTACGAAATATAAAACTTTGATTATTAGGTTTGTACAAGTTTTCTTCAAATTAAATTTAACGCCAAAAAGAATAAAAACTGTAATAAAAGCACCACTATTGCTATTTTGTTGTTTTTTTCAAAAGGCAAATACCTAAAAATTATCAGCAAAAAACAAGAAATAAACCACCAAGCTACATAATTTTGTAGCGGAATTTGTGGCTCGTCCCACGCCCAAAAATGGTATTTTATAGCAATAGGCTCTATCAAAAAGTCCAAAAAAGTCATTACACTTGCTCCCAAGACTATTTGTATGATTTTATTTTGCATAATTTTTGTGTCAAAACTTGCACAAAAAACCCCCACCACATAAATCAAAACCAACCAATTTAGCCCAATAATTGGCGGAACTTGAAGTATTTTGATGCCTAATGTGGTTTGATAATGGTATTTTCCAAAGATTTTGCCTGTTTCCACGCCCAAAACCTCTACAAAAAATCCTGCAAAAACAGTAAAAACTATAAAAAACACAAAATATTTATTCCAATTTTTATGGAAGAATACAACTACAAAAGCCGTAAAAATCAAATTAAAAGGTACTAAAAATTTAAAAACCTCTCTCGTAATATCCCAACGTAAGCCAATGATACCAGCCAGATACATTGAAATAAGCAAGATAATAGTGTTTTTTTCTGATAGAAAATAATTGTTTCTACTATTTTTTAAAATATCTCTCATTTTAATAACCTAATTTTATTGTTTATTTAATGCAAATATATTACTTTCGTATCAAATATTTTGTTTAATTTGTGAAATAAAACTAATCTAACCTATTTAATTCAGTTTAAACCTACTTTAATCTTATGGATATTGAAAAAAAGTATATGTTGCAGGTAAAAAATCAAAAAACTTTCATTGATTTAAGTGTCAATGGAGAATCCAATTTTGGTTTTATAGTGGATTTTAATGATGAATTTTTAATATTTGAAGCATTTGATGTAAACGGCATTCCTGATGGCATTACGGTATTTTTTAGGGAGGAAAATAGCATTATCATACGTTGGGGTGGCAATGAAATAACAAGCACAGAAAAAGTGCTTGACCATACTCGCAGGTTACAAAAAATGCCTAAAATCAATCTAGAATCCGTTGAAACTATTGTAAAAAGTGTGAATGAGGCATTTAGGCACGTTACTATTTGTACAAGTGACTTTGATGATACTTGTTTTATAGGACAAGTGAGAGAAATAGACGAAGACACACTTATTCTCAATGAATTTGGCTCAAAAATTGCCCTAGATAGGAAATTTGTGATGATTCCATTGAGTGCTATCTCCAAAATCCAAGCGGGCGGACAATATGAACTTAGCCTTGTGAAGTTGTATATTGATGAAAGATAGTTTTGAAGTGTGAAGTGTGAGGTGTGAAGTATTTTTTGACTTTCCAAAAGTTTGAAACTTTTGGAAAGTTCTAAATTTTAGACAAATGAAACCAACTAAATTATTGATATTCAGTAGTTTAATGATAGTGTTTTTCTCCTTTATTGGAATAACATATTATCAAAAAAACACCTCTAAAAATACTTTTGAAAACCTTTCAAAAGTAGCTATTCAAAGTAAAAACATAAGCAAAAATCAGCTCAAAAATACACCCCAAAATGGAGATATTATTTTTCAAATCTCTGTTTCTGGGCAAGGAAAAGCTATACAACTTGCTACAAAGTCCGTTTATACGCATTGTGGCATCATTTATACAGAAAAAAACAAGAAAAACGAAACAGAATATTTTGTTTTTGAGGCAATACAACCTGTGGTAGTTACGCCCCTGCAAGAGTGGATAAATAGAGGTGATAAAAATCATTTTGTCATAAAACGTCTGAAAAATGCTAGTCAAATCCTTACAAATGAGGTACTTAGCAATATGAAAGATTATGGCAAACAGTTTTTAAATAAAGATTATGATATTTATTTTGGTTGGTCTGATGAGCGCATTTATTGTTCAGAACTCGTCTGGAAAATCTATAAAAATGGTGCAAATATAGAAGTTGGCAAACTGGAGAAATTAAAAAGTTTTGATTTGAGTAGCAAAGAAGTGAAGAAAATAATGCACCAGCGTTACGGAAACCCTATTCCTGCTAAAATATATGAGCAAGATGTAATTTCTCCTGCAAGTATTTTTGATAGTCCATTATTGGAAGTTGTCCCTAATAATTAAAAAGTAGCCCCCAACCCCAAAGGGGAGCAATACAAGTATATTTTATCAAAAAGGCAAAACATTAAAATATGATTTTAGAAAAAATTAGTATAGAAAATTTTAAATGTTTTCATACAAAAACAGACATTGAATTTGGCAAAATCACACTACTAACAGGCGCAAATAGTAGTGGGAAAAGTTCTATTATTTACAGTATTTTGGGCGCAATTCAGTCTGGAGAATTTCCTCTGCAGTTTTCTACCAATGGGAAATATGTCAATATGGGTGATTTTAAGGAGGTTTCTTATAATCATCAAAGAGAAAATATAAAACTGGATTTTACATTTAAAGATGATGTAATTACGTCTATTCAAACAGTTTGGGGAGAAGATATAGAAAATAAATTACCAAAATTATTGGAATTAAAAACTGATAAAAGCTATTTTAGCCTTTCTTTGCAATCTGAAGAAAATAACTTTTTTTTTGATTTAGTGTATAATACAAATAGATATTCTCAAGAAACATTTAAGGAAAAATGGGCAAATAAACTTAAACCTAGTAATCAAATTAAAATATTAGAACATTCTGTTAATATTACAAATATTTTTAAAAATTATGATGAACAAATCAATTTTATTAGTTCTTTTCGTTTAGCTCCGGAGCGCACTCATTTGGAAAATACTAAGACAAAACTCAAAGTAAATAGCATTGGAGAAGGTTATTTAGACCAAATTATTTTATGGGAACTGCGAGATAAAAAGAAATTTAACGAACTTACACAAATTCTCAAAGATTTGCATTTATTGCAAACTATCAAATCTAAACGCCTAGATGGTGGCAGAATTGAAATGGCAGTACAAATCAAAGAAAATGGCATTTCAACGTCCTTGAATGATGTTGGTTTTGGACTTTCGCAGTTTTTACCAATAATAGTGGCAGATTTGCAACTTCCAAAAGCCTCTACCCTTTTTGTGGCACAGCCCGAAATTCACCTGCACCCAAGCGTGCAATCTGCCTTTGGAGAGTATTTGACCAAACAAGTGAAAGAAAATGACAAAAATTATGTCGTTGAAACACATAGCGAGTACCTTATCAATAAAATCAGGTTGGAAATTGTCAAAGGGAATATTAAAGAAGAAGATGTAAAAGTATTATTCATTGATAATGAAGGAGATAAGAATATTGTTCATAAAATTAGTTTTAACAAAAAAGGGCAAATTATTGGTGCGCCTGACAATTTTTTTAAAACTTATATGATGGACGTAATGGAAATTGCTATCAATGCTATGAACTAACGCCACAAATTAAGCCAAAATATGAAAAAAGATATATTTATTGATAATAATGTTGCCAGCAAATTCTCTAATCCACAAGACCCAGAATACATCAAATTAACCAAGTGGTTGATGTTTTTTGACTCAAAAGAAGAAAATAAAGATAATTTTGCACATTTGGTTGTTTCTCAAAAACTACTTATTGAGTATTTTAAATCCTCAAAAGGTGCAACCAGTAGCAGTTCTATTCCTGTAATTATTGACACACTCACACGAGAAGGAAGACTAATAAAGTTCTCCGTTGATGAAATAAATACCTTTAAACAAGTATATTTTTCAAAAAAAGTAATCAAAAACTTTGAAAGTAATCACCAAGATTGGGAACTTTTGCCTATAATTTTCTTATCTGATAGAAAATTTGCGCTTTCTTATGATGATAAATTCACGAAAGATATTGAGAGTTTTCCTAAATTTACGGCAACAGTAGCAAAAAGACCAGAAGACTTGCCCTA
Organism: bacterium; assembly: GCA_025362415.1. Lineage (GTDB taxonomy): Bacteria > Bacteroidota > Bacteroidia > Cytophagales > Thermonemataceae > JANYGM01. The sequence goes on along the minus strand of JANYGM010000421.1, from coordinate 4,304 downwards.
TAATGATTAAAATTTTATAATTTAAACTTAACAAAATGACTAATAAATATTTATTTTTTATTTTTTTCTTACTTAGCTTCTTATTATTTTCATTAGCTAGTAAGGCACAAAAAACTAACCTTACTACACAAACCAAAGATATTGATACACTAGCAAGTACGCAATCATCAAAAACAACGCCTGACACAGTGCGTGTGGGTTGCTATGTGATTAGCTTGCACGACTTGGATTTCCCTGCTCAACAATATACTGCACGTCTTTGGCTTTGGATGTTGCATAAAGGTAGTATTGCTAACACAGAAAAAGACGTGGAAATCCCTAACGCAAAAGAAGTAAAAGTAGATAATTTGATAGTGGAAAAACTAGGAAATGAAGGTTGGTTGCAAATGAAGCTTAAATGTCTTATGAAACAATCTTGGAATGTAGAATATTTCCCATTTGACAAGCAAACCCTCAAAATTGACATAGAAAATCCACAATTAGACAATAAAAAACTTGTTTTTAAGGTGGATACACTAGGCAAATCTTATGACCCTACGCTAACAATTGAAGGCTGGGAAATAACTAATTTTAAGCTAAGTACAGGCATTAGTGCCTACAAAACAAGTTTTGGCGACAATACGCTCAAAAAACAAGAAACTGATTATTCTAGGTTTACCATCACTATGGAAATCAAACGAGATGCGTGGGAACTGTTTTTTAAGTTATTTTCAGGAATGTATATTGCCTTTGCTATTTCCTTTGTGAGCTTTTTTATTGACCCTGAGTTTGCAGAACCTCGCTTTGGCGTGCCTGTGGGCGGGCTTTTTGCAGGTGTTGGAAATAAATATATGATAGATAGCTATCTTCCTACAAGTTCTACTTTGACTATTGTTGATACTTTGCACGCCCTTACATTTGTAATGATTTTTGTTATTATAGCTTTTTCTGCCCTTATTTTGCAACAAAGTGAAGATAATAAACTCAAAAATCTCGCTAAAAGCACCAATAAAATAGTAGCGTGGTCTATTGCTATCATTTATTTTCTGATAAATGCCGTTTCTATTGCGCTTGCGGTTTGGCATTAGGAAAAGGTACGAAGTACGAGGTATGAAGTACGAGCATAAAAAATTTCATTTTACTCCTAACCATTAAACAATGTCCAAAGAATTTGAAAATTTATTAGAATTGCTTAAAAGTGGCATTTCTGTTAATGTGCGTTTGGGGCTTTTGTTGGCACAAAATTTCAGAAAAGAGTTTAAACATTTTTTTAATTGTGAGTTGGTAATGTGTTGCAAATAAATTCCTACAATTTAACTAAGTTATTTTTAACTGCAAAGAACGCAAAGAAATACAAAGAAACAGTAATAACCTTGCGTTCTTTGCGTGTATTTAAACTTTGCGCCTTTGCAGTAAGAAGAAAATTAGGAAGTTATTTGCAATGCATTACTTAGTAATCTTGTTGTCTAAGTTATAATCCTAATACATCTTTTTTTGTACTTAAGGCAATTTCTGTAACTTCTTCCACTAAGTCGTTAGCCACCCCTAATTCTTGCAATGTAACAACTAAGTGGTTTGCAACAATATTAAAGTGTTCTTCCGTAATAGAAAGATGGGCGTGAGCATCTCTCATTTTCTTTCCTGTGTACACTGCAATATGCGTGGGCGCACCAAAGGCATATGCCAAAAAAGATTTCATTTTACCCAACTGCATAGGCATATTAGTACTAGCAAAAAAATGCTTTATTTTTTCATCAGCAAGTACTTTGGTGTAAAAAATATCTACTGCAGCAGTTACAGCTTCCATACCACCAATTCTTTCAAATAAACTTAAATTTTGTTCCATTTACTGTATAATATAATGAGCTACTTACTTCTGTTTTAAGTCTTTTTTCAGTATATTCCGACTAAAATTAAATATATTTCACAAAATACATTTTAAATTCTTTTTTGAAATTTTGAACCACAATAACTCCTAAATCCCTATTCTCAAAGCAAATTTTCTAGTTCTTTGGTCATTTGAGTAGTTTAGCGGCTTTTGATTTTGGTTTGTAAAAAAGCCTTTCCAAACTTCGGAAAGGCTTGGTTTTTTCGTTGTTTTCCTAAACACTATTTTAAACCATTTTTTATTGTGTTACTACTGTTCCCATTTGTGTTACAATAAAATCTCCTGCTTTTACATTGCCCAGTTGTTGCAATTCATCATTATTCCAACGCTCATCTGGTGCGCCTGTAATGTACATATCACTACCAATATCTGCAAGTATTATTCCGTATTTTTTCATAGCAACAAGAATAACTTGTATGTTTTTTGGATAAGTGCTAACATCAAAATCTGCACGCAAACGCAAACGGGTTCCCATTGGCAGAGAATTACTTAAGCCACCAGTACCATTGACTAAATGCCTTGCAGGGTGAATATAGCCCTTAAATGTTTTTGATTTTGAGATAGTAAAACGGATTGCGTGGTCTATTGTGCCAGATGCAACTTCATCATATCTCACCAAACAAGGGAAAATAGGTAACCCCGCAGCATCTGCAGAAGTCCAACTAGCAGGACGAAAAGTATTTGTTTGAAGGTCAAAAAGAGCACCACAAGAGGCTTCCCAACTAGAGCCATTTATGCTGGCATTATACAATTCATACAATTTTTTATTATCAATGTCCACAGCTATCACATGACTATCACCACTTTGCGCTCCTCCACTACCTTCAATAGGCGCATTAAGCGGAATAGGAAACGGACCCGCTTCACTTTCACTTCCATAATTGCCATCATAACCATTTTCACGGTAGATAATTGGTACTTTTGTTTGATTAGCACAAACAACAACAAAAGGCACACCAATTTTTGCACCTTCATACAAGCCACTTCCAAAATCTGCTTTCAAACCACGTGTAAGCCCAATATTAGCAATAATAGCATCTGATTTGCTATCTTTTGCTAATCCTGAAATATCTGTATTAAGTGGGTGGTCTGCAGGGAAAATTTGTATATTTTCTACACTTGCTAGCGTTGTGGCACTTGTACAAGCTCCGCCAATAGTGGAAACAGGCACTGTATCATCTGTTTTCTTTTTACAAGAAGTGATACCATTGAAAAGGAGGATATTACATAATCCTACTACTAAAAAATACTTTATAATTTTCATACACGAGAAAAAAAAATGTTAAAATAAAATTCTATACTAATACGAGAATTAAAATATTTTATTGTATTTGTTATCACATAAAAGAATACAAATAAGAAATTTGAAGAGTTTTTTCAAACATTCAATTATAGCAGAATGTTAAAATTTACTGCAAATTAGCGCATTTTTTCTTACATTTGCACCAAATTTAACAAATTTAATTAGTAATACATTTTCGTAATTCATTTATGATAAATACATTCGTTGGCAATCTTGGGCATTTTTTCGTCATTTTGGCGTTTGTGTCTGCCATCATAGCGGTTTTTGGTTATTTTAAAGCTACAAACAGCACAGATAATACAAATCTTTTGGATAATACTTTAAATGCTAATCAAAATAGCATTACAAAAAGTTGGTTCAAATTCTCTCGTACTGCTTTTTATATTCATTCTGGCGCAGTTTTGGGCATTATTGGTGCGCTTTTCTACATTATCTACGCACATAAATACGAGTATTTTTATGCCTACGACCATTCTTCCAACCAGTTGCCTGTTTATTATATGATTTCTTGTTTTTGGGAAGGGCAAGAAGGCAGTTTTTTGCTTTGGATTTTCTGGAATGTGTTGTTGGGTCTTATCCTTATCAAGACAAATAAAACGTGGGAAGCTCCTGTAATGACCATTTTTGCAACTGTGCAGTTGTTTTTAGTATCTATGATTTTGGGCGTTGTGTTTTTTGATACACTCAAAATTGGTAGTTCTCCTTTTATCCTCACTCGTAATGTATTAGATATTCCTGTTTATAATCCTGTTTTGAAAGGCGTTTATAACCCTGATTTTGTGCCAACAGATGGGCAGGGACTGAACCTACTTCTTCAAAATTATTGGATGGTTATTCACCCACCAACTTTATTTTTAGGTTTTGCCCTGACATTAGTGCCTTTTGCATTTGCTATGGCTGGTTTGTGGCAAAAACGCCTAACTGAATGGATACGCCCTGCTTTGGCGTGGAGTTTGCTTGGTTGCACTATTTTGGGCGTGGGTATCTTAATGGGTGCGTATTGGGCATATGAAACACTCAATTTTGGTGGTTATTGGAATTGGGATCCTGTTGAAAATGCCGTTTATGTGCCTTGGCTCGTGCAGGTGGGCGCAATACATACGCTACTCACAGGGCGCAAAAGTTCTGCTTCCC
>JANYGM010000381.1 GCA_025362415.1 bacterium | reverse complement strand
TGATGCAGGAACGCTTTTTAGCAGTTCTGTTTGCTTATTTTTATTTTTGCTGTATTGTTGCAAATTTTTAGGTACGCTTTTCTCCAAAACTTTTGAGGTTTCTCCTTTGCGTTTTTCTTCTTGGTCTCTTTCTCTTTGCGACTTTTCAGCCTCCAAAAGACGTGTTTCTATCTCTTTTTGGCGTTTTACAAGTTCATCAGTAAGGCGTTTGTTCACCAAATCATCTTCATTTTTTTCCATTTGTTTGATAGCTTCTTTGATTTTATCACCACCGCCATTTTGACCAAATTCTCCTTTTTTAGACATTTCTTCTAGCATTTTGCGCAAAGATTCTTGTTTAGCAGCCATTTTGGCAAGTTGTTCAGAAAGTTGTTGCCCAGTTGCACCACCTTTCTTTATTTCGCCTAATTGCTTGCTAAGTTCCTTTTGAAGGTCACTCATTTTATCTCCTTTGCCTTTCCCTTTGCCCTTTCCTTTTCCTTTTGACTTCTTTTTACCGCTTTTCTTACCTTTTCCCTCACCAGCATCATCTTTTGGGCTGCCTTGCATATCTTTGAGTGCATCACTAAGCATCAATGCAAGATTATTCATAGAAGTCATAGCAAATTGTTGTTTGGAGCTTGCCGTTCCTATTTTTCTTTCTTTGAGATTTTCCGTTGCTTGGTTCATATTAGCTTTCATTTCTGTCATCTCACGAGTAACAAAACTCTCAATTTTAGGCTCTCTTTTGGCAAGTGCCGTTAGGCTGTCATCAATAACTTGTGCATCATCTCTCAATTTAAGCTGTTTTTGTGCCAACGCAATAAAGCGTGGGTCAGCAAGATTGATATTTTTAAAATCCTTCATTAGTTGCTCCTGACTGAAAGAAAGCGTTACAAGATTATCCAGAATTTGGCGCAAAGTTTCCTGATTTTCCTCATTTTGTTCTTCTTCTTCTTGCTCTTGCGCACCTTCCATTTTTTCCTGCATTTCCTTCATCTTTTTGGCAGCTTTTTTCTGATTTTCAGCCGCTTTTTTATTCTTTTTTTCCTTCATATTTTGCTCACTCTCTTTTTGTTCTTTTTCAACTTCTTTTTCTTCTTCTTTGGTATCAGGAGTAGGATTTTCGTTATTTAACTCTTCATTTTGCTTTTTCAAATCCTCCATTTCTTTTTTGATGTCCTCAAATTTTTCAGAAAGTTCTTTTTGTTGTTTTTCCAAACTTTCCTGACTTTCTTTTTTATCTGAATTCTCTTGACTTTCTTTATTTTTATCTTGATTTTCCTTAGAATCTTTGTCAGAATTTTCTTTAGAATCCTTCTCTTTTTTAGCTCTTTCTACTTTTTCTGTTTTGGCTTTGTCTTGATTTTCCTTAGAATTTTTATCAAAATCCTTGTCATTTTTCTCTGTTTTTTCAGCTAATTTTTCTTGGTCTTCTGCTAGTTTTTCTAGTTCTTTGATAGTTTGGTCAAGTTTTTGGTCATACTTCATTTGCTTAAACATTTCCATTGCACGTTCAAGTTCTTTTTGTGTATTTTCCTCTTTGTTTTCCAGCTTATCAAGCATTTCAAGTACATTTTGGTCATTTCTATTTTTCTCCAAAAGTTTTTCTAATTCCTCGTAGAGTTTTTTAGTTTTCTCGTCCAAAACATTGTCCATAAGTTTCTGTAATTGCTTAAATTTCTCTTGCAATTCTTCATTTGGTGGACTAAAACGGTCTTGCTTTTCGTTAGAAAGTTTGTTTAATTCTTGCAATTTTTTGATGTCTTCTTCTAATTGCTTTTTCTTTTTTAAGATTTCTTGGATTTGTTTTTTATCATTAAAATCTACATTTTTCTTTGTTTTTAGTTTTGCTTCTAGCTCATTTAGCTCTGCTTGAAGTTGTTGCGCATTACGGATAGTTTTTTCCATTTGGCTTTCCGTTTGTGCAATACTTTCTTTCAAATCTTTTTTAGCTTCTTCTGTATCAGGAATTTTGAACACAAAACCGCCACTACGAGCAGATTTAGCACCATTTGCGCCATCATTGTCCCAAACCTGCGTGAAATACTCAAACTTCTGCCCAGATTTCAGTTGAAATTGTCCAAGTTCTAACCTAAAATAATAATTTTGTGCAGTTTGTCCACCAGTAAGCTGTATTGGCACATTTGAATAACTTGTATTTGGATTTTTCTCGTCTGTGATGCGGTAAAAAAGCCTCAAACTAGACAAACCATAATCATCAGAAACTGTCCCACCAACACTTACAAAGTTAAAAAGTGCTGTATCTTGGTATGCCTCCATAGAAATTTTAGGATATTCGTCAGGAATAACACTTATATTGTAGCTAATAGCATCTTTATTTTCTGAAAATTGGTTTTTTAGCTTGATTTGGTAGCCTTGTGATGCCATCATTCTGCGTGCAAAAACAAAAGACTTATCTTCTTGTTTTTCAGCAGATTGTGCAGCTTTTTCATTATCAAAAGCAAATTCTAAACTTTCGGCACTGCCCGTATTTAATTGCCAATTTATTTGTGTTCCTTGTGGCACAACCAAATTGCCTATATTTTTAAGACTTTCAGCAGGTTTGCCTAAGTAGGCAGGATAAGATAAATTTGCAGTAAAATTCAGCAAAGTAGGACGTTCTAATACATTGATTTCCATTGTATTAGAAGAAAACCCAGCCGCTTCAAAAGTAAAATCTTGAGTTTTTTGTATTTTATTGAAAGTGTATTCAAAACCACCATTTTTAGTTTTTGGCATCTTAAAACGTCCATTTCCAACAAGCAAATATACATCTTCAGGCACAGAACGCCCATCTAATTTTAGCGTAACTATAAAATCTTCATTTTTGAAGGCTTCTAATTTTTTATTTTGGAGAAGAAAATTAAAAGGTGCTTTTTCTGCAAAATGCTCATTATAATTGAGTATTCTAGCAGAACTTTCTGTAATAAATTCTCTATAAAACGCAAAAATCAGCAGCAAAAGTAAAAGTGGTGGCAACAAATATTTTAGATATTTCTTATTTTCGCCCAAATCAACGGCATCAGTAAAGGTAAAAACGCTTAAATCATTGGTTTTCTGCTGGATAGATGCCACCAAAAGTGTGTTTGTTTCATTATTTGCAGTCATACGGCTAAGTTGCAAAGTATTGATAAGTTTGTCATCAATATTAGGAAAATAACGCCCAATTTGTAGAGAAGCCTCTTCATCAGAAATACGTTTACCTATTTTGGTGAGCCTCGCCACAGGCACAGCTATCCAATAAAAGATAGAAAAAAGTGCCAAAGAAACAAATGTAAAGAGAAAAGCTCCACGAATAACCGTACCAAAACGCCCAAAATGTTCAAAAGCATTTAGGCTTAGGTAAGCGGTGAGCAGGAGCGCACCAGAAATCAAAACACCTTTCAAAATCTGATTAGTGTAATATTTCTTTTTATATTGATTGAGTTGCTCTATTAAATTTGACATTTTTTTATTGTTTTTGATGTTTTTCTAATTTCTTAAAATCTGTGATTATAAAGAACTTAAACAGTTGCAAAATCTCGTTTTTTGGTTGTTATTTGCTTTTTTGTTTTTGCCTTACTAGCAAGTTTACGTTCCTTAAAAAACGTACTTAATTGTGTTTCTTCTTCTTTTGTAAGTGGCTCTTGTCCACCAATATAATCAACGTCTAGGTTTATTTGTTTAGTTTTCATTATAATTATTTGTTAAAAATATTTATTGATAAGTTTTAGGGCTGCATTTGTTTCAATTATCATTAGTCGTCCTCCAAAATGAAATGCTCCAAGTGTTTTTTCGTAATGTTCTATGAGTTGTGTTTTTGAGATAAAAGATACGTTTCCTTCGTGTCCACGTTGGAAAGCAAGTTTACAAGCAAAAGCTACAAGATTCCCAGCAACACCAAAATAAACTTTATTTTTTCCTTTATTGAATGGTGCATTTTCTACTAAGTGCATATAAACGTGGTCTGCTTTTACTTCCAAACTCACCAAACCTTGAATAATACTTGCATTATTGATAATTGTAAGTTTGTAAACATCTCTTTCTGGTTGTTTAAACTCATCTTTCCAATTAAAAACCCAATTATTTTTCTTACTAACCAATTTTAATTCATTTTTTGATAATAAAGAAATATCTGTTTGAAAACTATCTCCAGAAATCACATTTTCAATAGAATTGGTTAGTTTATCAATTTCAAAATCAAGTTCAATCTCCTTAGCTTTTTTCATAAATCCAGTTGCTCTATTAAATTTGACATTTTTTATTGTTTTTGATGTTTTGATACAACTATTTTCACACTAACTGTATCAACTTTTTCTGTGAAATTTTTTGTTAAAAAGGCTTATTAGGCATTCCTCTCTTTTGCCATTCATTATATTCTAGCATAATATTAAATTTGCTAAAATAAGTAATGTTAGTCATTATCAAGAGCGAAAGGATAAAAATTATTTTGGTAATAGTATCATTTTTTCCAAATAAATTAGGTTTCAAAATAGTACCAAGCAACAACACTATTGCAATTCCTACAATTACTTTTGCAAAAAACATAAAATCTGTACCAGTATGATTAGTTTTGTTTAGTACCAAAGAATAAACATTATATAATCCCCAAAAGAGTAAAAAAAGAGCGAGAATGATTATTTTCATTATTTTTTCAATTATTATTGTTTTTAAGGTTTTGACACAAATATCTCCACAATAGTTGTACCAATTCTCTCGTATAAAAACTATTACTTTCTCAAAGTTAAAAAAAATAAAGCAATTTTGGTTATTTTTCTAACATTTTTTTCAAATATTCATTTTCTTTTTGGTATAGAAATTTGTGATAAAAAAAATTGTGTAATAAAAATCTTTTTTGTATATTTGGGTTCTTATTAGCATTGAGCCTGTGATGTTTCGTCATAGCCGAAGTAAAGTTTTTCATACTTCATTAGCCGCCAATTTTATTTAGCGTCTTCTTTTCACCAGGTACACCCATAGTGACTAGAAATTTCTGAATAGGCGTAGCCAAATTTCTAGTTACTATGGGTGTACCTGGTGAACCAGCCGCTTACAGTGATTGCCGCTAATCCTAAGCGAGTTAGTAATAAGAAGAAAAAAGTGTTTAAAATCTATCCAAAAATAACTTTTAGGTAGGTTTCAAACACTTTTTTTATTGCCAAAAAACCGTATCTTTGTGGTATGAAAAATCAAGTAAAATTCCCTTATGGTGTCAGTAATGCTGAACAAGTTACGACTGGTGATTATGTTTTTATAGACAAAACACATTTTGTTGAATTATTAGAAAATCAGGAAAAATTTGTTTCTTTTTTGCGTCCACGCAGAATTGGGAAGAGTTTTTTTGTTTCTATTTTGGAATATTATTATGACCTTAGGCAAAAACATAAATTTGACAAAATTTTCTCAAAAACCTACATAGGACAAAATCCTACACCTTTAGCAAGTAGTTTTCGTGTGCTAAAATTTAATTTTAGTGCTATTCAAACACATACCAATGAAAGTAGTGAAGATGGTTTTTGGTCAAATATCAAATTTACATTGGAATCTTTCCTAAAATCTTATAATTTTTTGAGTAAAGAAGAGCAAACTGAAATCACTTCACAAAAAAATCCTGCCAAAATGATGACTTCATTTTTCCAGAGATACAAAGATGAAACTATCCCTATTTTCTTGTTAATAGATGAATATGACCATTTTACAAATGAAATTTTAATTAGAAATCTTACAGAATTTAAAAATTCTGTTTCAAAAGATGGTTATGTACGCAAGTTTTATGAAAGTATAAAAGTGGCGACAGAAAATGGAAGTGTTGGGCGTTTTTTCATTACTGGAGTGTCGCCAATGACGCTGGATAGCCTTACAAGTGGCTTTAATATTGTCAAACATCTTACACATAGCCTAGAATTTAACGACCTTGCAGGATTTACAGAGGACAATGTGAAAACCCTTTTAGAACTCGTTTTGGAAGATAAAACACGCCTTAATACCATTATGAAAGACTTAAAACTTTGGTATAATGGCTATAAATTCAATATAAATACAGAAAAAACCATTTATAATTCAAATATGGTTTTGTATTTTTTAGATGAATTTAAAAAATCTCAAAAATACCCACGTCAGATGCTTGACCCTAACATTATGCCTGATTATGGCAAGTTAAAGCAAATGTTTGAAATGGCAAATGTTAATTCAAATTTAGAAGTTTTGAAAGAGATTTTGGAAACAGATGAAATTCAGTCGGAGCAAATTTATCAGTTTGACCTTAGTCGTCCTTTTGGAGAAATAGAATTTGTGAATTTTCTCTATTATCTAGGGAATTTAACCATCAAGCGTGAAGGGGAATTTAATCTTGGCACTATCTACAAAATCCCTAATTATGTCATTGGAGAGCTTTATTGGCAATATTATGCCTATGTTTTAAAAGAAAGAAATGAATTTCAGTATCCAGAAAGAGAGCTAAAAAACGTAATGCGTTCTTTGGCTGCAGGTAATATTGAGCCATATTTGAGACTCGTTGAAAGTAATTTAAAAGCACTTTCTAATAGAGATTTTCAGCGTTTTGATGAGAAATATGTCAAAATGATAATGCTTCTTTATGCCATTGAAGGTAGGATTTTTTACGTCCCCACAGAAAGAGAAACAAGCACAGGCGGCTATATTGATTTGGAGATTTATATACGCTCAAACAACACTAGCAAGCACGCACAGTACATTTTTGAAATAAAATACCTCAAAAAAGAAGAAATAAATCAGTTGGAAAAAGTCAAAGCAGACGCAAGCATTCAACTGCAAAATTATAGAAATACAGATGTTTTTTTACAAGATAAAGAGGATTTACACGCAATAGTCGTAGTTTTTGTGAAAGATGAGTTGCATTGGGAAGAAATTTAAAACACACTTATTCTTAAAATCCGTTCAAAATATATTTTGAACGGACTTTTTGTTATATTTGTCAATGCCTTTTGGCGAGCTTTTTATTTATTCAAAAAAATACCTAATGAAAATATCTTTTTTAATGCTTTTAGCAGTAATTTTGACAACAGTTTTACTCACAAATTGTTCTAACGAAAAAACATATTCCCCAAAACCCAAAGGATTTAACCGTATAGATTTGCCAGACGCAAAATACAAGCCTTTGCCCAGCAATTATCCCTACTTTTTTGAGCTTTCTGATTATGCAATTATCAGAAAAGATAGCTCACGCATTGCAGAGCCTTATTGGATACATATTATTTATCCACAGTTTAATAGAGCAGAAGTACAAATAACTTATAAAAATCTTGCAGCAAACAAAAATCCTCAAAAAATGCTTTCAGAGCTAATAAATGACTCTCATACGCTTGCGTCAAAGCATTTTCAGAAAGCAGATGGTGCAGAAGAAAGTATCACCAGAAATGCCGCAGGGCAGTTTGCGTGGCTTTTAGAGATTGGTGGAGATGTGCCAAGTCAGCTACAATTTTATACAACAGATTCTACAAAAAATTTCTTACGAGGTGCTATTTATTTCAGAACAGCAAGTGAAAATGACTCTCTTGCGCCTGTAATAGATTTTATCAAGAAAGATGTAGTACATTTGCTTAATACTGCAAAATTCAAACAGCCCCTAAATCCCCAAAGGGGACTTTAATACATTTTTCGTGAGAGAAGGTTCCTTGTGTCGTCAGGTGTTTCCACCTGACGACAAATGCGCTTTTAGGTTTTTCATTTTGGAGAAAATAATGATTTTTACGTTTTATTTTCTCCAAAAACTGGTATTTAAAAGCTATATTTGTTGTCCAATGGAAACACCCAACA
>JANYGM010000370.1 GCA_025362415.1 bacterium | reverse complement strand
CACAAACTTAAAACTTGCCTTGATACCTAAGTTTTTTAGGATAGAAAGCGCAAGTATTGAATAACTTTTACAATCTCCATAGCTATCGTGCAAAGTACGTGAAGGCGTTTTTATGAACTGATAACCTTGTGTATCAATAAGATACGGTACATTTTTACGAATGAAGGCGTGTATATTGTTTGCCGTTTGTATGTCGTCTTTGCCCTTTAAATAAGGTGCTAATTCTTTTGTCTGCTCCCAACTATGTTTAAAGATGGCTACTACTTCAGAAATAATATCTTTTGTGCTTCCGTCTGCAAAAGTTTCTTTGTCAGTAGCTTTTGGCGGTGGTAGAAGGGATAATATTTGTTGTTTTGTAAGCATCTTTTTATATGTTTTGCCTTTATTCCCCTTTGGGGTTAGGGGCATTATTTCTTTTTTGTAATTCCTAAAAACTGCGCTGCTGCACTCAAAATGCCTTTATATTTATCTAAATGACTTCTAAAATCATCTTCATACACTTTGCCTGTGCTAGTGATTAAATTATTGATTTTTATAGTGCCTACTACCTCAAAAGATAGTTTTCCCTTTGAAAAAAGATAATCTTTAAATAATGTGAGGGCTGAAAGTAGCGGTACATCACCTTTAACCGTAAATTTTGTACTTGCCAAAGGTTGGACTGTAATAGCATCTGTAAAAAAAGTACCTAAAATATTGTTTACTGTGCTAGTAAGCGGATATTTAAGCACAAAATAAGAACCATTGATGCCATAGCCTCTTGGTGCTACATTATTGATGCTTATATCAATTTCTAGGGAAATTTTGGAAAAATCAATAGAAAAAATACGAAAACCTACAACACTAATGTTGTTGGATTTTACCGTATTAAAGAGTTGTAAACCAAAATATCCGCCTATTGCTAAGAGTGCTAACCACATAATTTTTTCTATTTTTCTACTTTTGTAAGCACAAATATTGTGAACAGAAAGAAGAAAAAATATAGTAGGGTGTTTTAACAAGCAAATGAAAAGGATTTGGTGCAAAATAGGTTATCTAAGTGCATTTATAACTTACAAATTATTCTATCTTTGTCAAAAAAATTAAACTATTATCATTCAAAGACAATGGCAAACAATTTTCTAAAACCTAAGGACTTAATAGCAAAATACGGCTGGGGGCGCAATAAAGCGCAAGAACTGATACATATTATCAAAAACAAGTTTAATCTTACCTACAAAGAGAACATCATTAAGGAAGATTTATATTTGCGGTATTTTGAAGAGTGATTTTAACCAAAAAAACAGGAACATTTGTAAATGTTCCTGTTTTTTTGTGGATATGAAGGCTATTTGAGGCTGATGTAGTCGCTTAGATGTATTTTAAGCTGCTGGCTGTAGTCTTCCATATCATCATAAACGACATTACCTTTGAGCCAATAATACCTTCTCCATTCGTCTTTGATGTAGTTGTACCAAAAAACTTCTTTATGTTTGTAGTCGGTGATTGCGTCCTCAACTCTAGCAGCGGCAACTTTGAGCCAACATTTGTCTAACTCCACAGAAACAATTACTTTGTTTTTTGCCACGTCCACAAATACCACATCTGGTATTCTCTCACATTGAGGTTTTAGGTTTGCCGTACTTTCTTGTAGTGCTTCTATTGTATCAAAACCGTGTTTTACGTAATAATTGATTACGATATTGCGGCTAATACGCTGATGCAATATTGCGGGGCGTGCCATTCCTATTCCTTCTAAATCATATCCCATTTTTTTGTTATTAAAGTGTAGATAAATACCTCAAACAAATTTAGTGTTTTTTTTATGGTTTTTGAGGTTTACTTTTTTTTGCTAGTTAAAAAAATTGTACTATTCCAAGATTTTGCTTTGAGTTAAAATAATAGAGTTAAGTTAGGTCGGATATAAGGAAATAATTTAACTTAACTCTAAAATTTTGTTTAAAAAACTTCCAATAATTTTGGCAATAATAGAGTTAAGTTAAGTTACTTTTCCTATATATACATTAACCTAACTTAACCTTATTGTTGCAGTTCTTGAGGTACTAAAATAGGTTTTAATTTATACCTTACATCTCTTTTGGACAATTCCACTTTTTCAATTTTATTTAAGTCTAAAGTTTTTGTAATCTTAGTTTTTGCCGTGCTTAGTGAAACGCAAAACTTTTTCATTACTCTTTCGCAAAATTCACCGTGTTTTACTTCTTCGTTTTCTTCTATCAAATCTCTTAAATCAAAAATATTTTCATTTTCTTTCTTAGCTTTCCCTTCAATGGTTATCATTCCTTTGTTTTGGGTGTCCCACTCAAACAAAATAGGTTTAAAGTCTGCACTCTCACGAAACATTTTTGGCGTGATGGCGTGCGTCTGTTCTTTGCGGTTCTTTGATATTGAAATAGTTGCATAACATTTTCTTTCACATTCCGAACCTAAATGCCCCCGCATCTTATCACCTGTGGGCGTTTCGTGCAAAAAAAGTATTACACTTGTATTATGTATTTCAGCCATTTTGGCAAAAAAAGCTACAATTTCAATACTTTCTCTTTCGTCATTGGCGGTTGCTAAATCTCCTAAACCATCTTTTGAAAGAATTTCGTCTGATAATTTCTGTAAATTTTTCATCTTGTAAATATTTTGTCGGATTTGAAATAATATTTCCATTTTTGGCATTATTTTTTCTATATTTGGAAATATTATTTCCGAATGCAATAG
>JANYGM010000360.1 GCA_025362415.1 bacterium | reverse complement strand
GATGTCCTAAGGTGACTGGAGTTCAGACGTGTGCCTTCCGATCTAAGGCATCAAATTGTATCGTCATATTATCTTTGTAACCTTTACTATATTTTTGCCATTTTAGGTAAATATTTTCATTTGTTTCTACTACTACTGTAGGGTGTAGGACAAGTTTACAAATGTAAATATTTACCTAAAATGGCAAAAATATAGTAAAGGTTACAAAGATAATATGACGATACAATTTGATGCCTTCTTAGTGATACATTGCAAATAACTTCCTAGTTCTTTTCTTTTTAACACTAAGTTCATTAAGAAATACACACTAAGCAGGCACTAAGAAATACAAAATTAGGATTTTATTTACAACTCATTACTTAGTAATCAGAATTTTATACTCGTACTTCGTACCTCAAACTTCGTACTTGCCCACAGTTTTAATGAAAAAACTCTTTCATTTTATCAAAAAAGCCTTTTTCTTCTTTTCCAGGGTTAGGAATGAAGTTTTTGGAATGTTGCAGTTTTTCTAACATAATTTTCTCTTCTGCGGAGAGTTTTTGAGGTGTCCAAACATTGACATAAATCAATTGGTCACCACGACTATAACTATTTATTTCCTTAATTCCTTTACCTTTCAAGCGCAAAATACGCCCACTTTGCGTGCCAGGCTCAATTTTGATTTTTACCGCACCATCAATAGTCGGTACTTCCACAGACGCACCCAAAACAGCATCAGTAAAACTAATATAAAGGTCAAAAATAACATTTTGCCCTTCTCTTTTGAGTTTTTCGTCTTCCTCTTCCTCAATAACTATCAACAAATCACCATATTCTCCACCACGTGTAGGATAATTTCCTTTGCCTTGCATAGTAAGCTGCATCCCTCCAATAACTCCAGCAGGAATATTGAGGCTAATAACTTCTTCTTCTAACGTTTTTCCTTCACCATTACAAGGTACGCATTTTTGGGTAATCATCTGACCAGAACCACTACAAGTTGGGCAAGCAGCAGCCGTAACCATTTGTCCCATCATTGTATTGACTGTCCTGCGGACTTGTCCTGTGCCGCTACAAGTAGTACAATTTTGAAGATGTGAGCCACTTTTTGCGCCATTTCCACCGCAAGACTTACAAGCAACGTGACGTTTTACTTTGACTTTTTTCTCAACACCATCAGAAATTTCTTGTAAATTTAATTTAAGTTTGATGCGCAAATTTGAGCCTTTTACTCTCTGACGACCACGAGAGCCACCAAAAGAATCACCAAAACCACTACCAAAAATATCTCCAAATTGAGATAAAATATCTTCAAAACCACCACCAAAATCTTGCCCACCACCGCCTGCACCACTCATACCAGCGTGTCCGTATTGGTCGTAGCGTTGTTTTTTTGTCGCATCACTAAGAATGCCGTAGGCTTCTGCGGCTTCTTTAAATTTCTCTTCTGCTGCGTGGTCGCCAGGGTTTTTGTCTGGGTGATATTTGATAGCTGCTTTTTTATAGGCTTTCTTTATTTCGTCTGCTGATGCGTTTTTTGAAACCTCCAATATTTCGTAATAATCTCTTTTTGCCATAATCTTTTAATTGTGAATTGTGAATTATGAATTGTAAGTTATGAGTTGAAAATTAAAATACGTAGATAAAATGTATTCTAACTCACAACTCACCACTTACAACTCAAAACTAATTTATTGTCCTATCACTACTTTTGCAAACCTGACAACTTTCTCGCCAAGTGTGTAGCCTTTTTCCACAGTATCTATTATTTTGCCTTTCATATCTTCTGTTGGGGCTGGTATTTGCGTGATTGCCTCGTGTTTCTCCACATCAAAAACCTCACCGTTAGAATGAATGGGCATAAGTCCTTGACGTTCCAAAGATTTCAAAAACTTACCATACACCAACGTAATGCCATTTTTTACAGATTCAATGCTTGTTTCTGGTGCATCCATAGATTTTGCGGCACGCTCAAAATCATCTAAAACAGGCAAAAGTTCTAAGATAAGTTTGGCGTTTGCCTGCTCCAAAAAGTCAATTTTTTCTTTGGCAGTTCTACGTCTAAAATTCTCAAAATCAGCCAGCAAACGTAAGTATTTATCTTTTTGGTCTGCAAGTTCTTGTGTTATTTTGTCAGTCGTGTTTTCAATCACACCGTCAGTAGCATTTTCAGTAGCAAGAATAGGCTCATTTTGCTCACTTGGCACTTCTTCCGTTTCTAAAGTTTCTATGTTTTCTGTAGAATTTGTAGTATTTTCTGTAGAAATATTATCAGTATTTTCCGTAGGAATGTCTGTTTTGGGCGTTTGGTCTGTATTTTCGTTCATAAAAAATAGGTTTTTAAGACTTTTGATAAATGTGCGCAAATTGCTTAATGATTTTATCAAACCTATAACACAATTTTTTTGCCAAAAGTTATTTATCCACTAAAAACTGCCATATTGACAGGAAAATATTTGACTTATTCTTATGTTATTTGAGAATATTCTAATTTGTAGCATCATTTTTGCTGATTTTGGAATAATATTTTTGTACCTGTTTAGGTTAAATATTTAGAAATTGAAACAAATGTATTAAAATGTAGGGGCTGGGCTTGCCCCATAGCCGTCAGGCTAGTCTGGTTTACTTTCGTTTTGGCACTTGAAGTTTTTTGCACCGTCAGCTAAAGCAGACGGCAAAATAGACTTGAAAG
>JANYGM010000359.1 GCA_025362415.1 bacterium | reverse complement strand
TAAATATGCTCGTATGAGTACTATTGCAGGGAAATTTTGCCCTGAATTTGTTGTTGCCAACAATCCAAATGACGAAAATCCACCTACTATTGCTAAATATGCAGAACAAATGTTGCTTGTAAGTGATAATGTAGCGTTTGGGCGTTTGTATGAATTTGTAGGGCAAAAAGAAATTAATCAAAGGTTATGGAATAAAGGGTATGAAGATTTGCGTATTTTACGCAGGTTTAATTCCGTTTGCCTTACACCTGAACAAAGTAAATATTCCCAGCCTATTGAATTTTATTCAGATAATTGTAAGCATTTACTTCATAGAGAGGAGGAGAAAATGAATGACACCACCTACTCCGCTCCTATTGGTGAGATAAAACTTGGAAAAGCGTATATGGACGACTTTGGAAAACTTTATAATGCGCCAATGGATTTTACACCACAAAACTATATGAAACTCAAAGATTTGAATGATATTGTTTGTTCTTTGATGATTCCAGAAGCCTTTCCCAAAGAACAACGCTTTAATTTAGAAAGAGATGATTATAATTTTCTAAAAAAATATATGAGTGCTTATCCAAAAGATGCCGTTTGGAACAATTACCCACCAGAATTGGGTTATTTTGATGCTTATAAAAAATATTTGTTTTATGGGAGAGATAATTTAGCTAAAATAGATGATAATTTAAAAATTCACAACATTGTAGGCTGGGCTTATGGTTTCCTCACAGATGCTGCTTATTTAGTTGATGAAAGCAACCATATTGAGTTTTTTTTGACTGCAACTATTTGTATCAATAGAGATGAAACCTTCAACGACAATCTTTATGAATACCCAGAAAGCCTAGAATTTCTTAAAAATGTAGGAAAAATGATATATAATTATGAAAGAGCAATCTTGAAAAAGTACAATTCTAAGAAAAAGAAATTTTCAGAAAAAACAACAGATTAAAAAGGCAAAAAATCACCCTGAAATAATTGTAAAAAAATATCAAAAAAAGTGAAAAAAAATAGCCAAAAATTTTGATTTTACGTATATTTTGTAGTACCTTTAACCCACGAAAAATGATTTTTTTACAAAATCATTCAAAAACACTCAAATAAAAATATTTCTTAAAAATGATATTTTTAACCTTAAAGAATAAGTTAAACAAAATGAAACCTAAATATAAAAATAATACAAATTTCTCACAGGTAATACCTGCTGATAAACTATACTTTTCTATTGGAGAAGTGGCAGAATTGTTAAGTATCAATGCCTCAACTATTCGTTTTTGGGACGAAGAACTGAATTTTAATCTTCAAAAAAATGCTAGAAACGACCGCCGTTTTAGACCAGAAGATATAGAAAATTTGCAAATGGTAATACACCTCAAAGAAAAAGGTTTTAATATTGAAGGTATCAGAAATGAACTAAAAAATAATAAAATTGAACTAAAACAGCGTTTACAGGCTATTAAAAGCCTTAAAAATATTCGTGATTTTTTTGTGATGCTCAAAGAAGAACTAAAAGATGATAATCAAGAAAATGATAATTATTCATTTGAAAAATTTGAACAGAAATTTGGAGAAAAACCCATCACTGATTTGATGATACAATCCTCTACAAGTGATATGAATAATTATGTAGATACTGATGATTCTCAAATGTATTCTCCTGAATATTTGGAAGAATATCAGCAACATCTAGTAGAAGAAAATAATGAAGAAAAGTAAAAGGTTTTATAATACCAAAACATCAAAAAAATGAATGAAAATCTTGAAGAAGATAAAATAAATATTTATGAAGTAGCTTTAGGAATGGCGGCTGGAATTGGTGGTGTTACGGCTAGGCAACTTTTAGCGTATTGTGGAACTGCTGAAGAAATTTTTAAATCTACAAAATTATTAAAAATTGATGGTATTGGAGAGAAAACTATTATTTCTCTAAAAAACAAGGAACTTCTACAAAAAGCTGAAAAAGAAATTGAAAATGCTCGCAAACAAAATATCTCTATCCTTTTTTATACACATAAAAATTTCCCTCAAAGGTTAAAAGAAATTTATGATACGCCTGTAGTACTTTATTATAATGGAAATGCAGATTTGAATGCTGAAAAAATCATTAGTATTGTTGGTACACGTAAATCTACAGATTATGGAAAGCAATTTATTGAAAGTTTTTTGAAAGATATTCAAAAACATAATCCTTTGGTTGTGAGCGGTTTGGCTTATGGAATTGATATAACGGCACACAAAGAATGTTTAAATTTAGGTATTCAGACCATTGGCGTAATGGCAAATGGTTTGGACATTGTTTATCCTGCGGTGCATAAACCCATTGCACAAAAAATGCTCACTTGTGGTGGGCTTTTGTGTGAAAGTGCGTTGGGAGTAAAACCTGATGCACCTCGTTTTCCTGCTCGTAACCGCATTATTGCAGGAATGTCTGATGCTACTATTGTCGTGGAGGCTATGGAAAAAGGTGGTGCGCTCATTACAGCAGAGCTTGCCAACGACTATAATAAAGAAGTTTTTGCCCTTGCTGGAAATTTTAATGCAACAACTTCTGCAGGTTGTCATAAAATTATCAAAGAAAATAAAGCACATTTAATTACGAATGCCAATGATTTGATACAGTTTTTAAATTGGGATATTGGAAAAAAAAACGCAAAAACTTATCAAAACTTTCAAAAAGTAAATGTAAATTCATTTGATATTAGTACGGAAGAGATTGAAATTCTGAACCTGATTGTAGAAAAAAAAGAAATCCATACAGATATGTTAGCTTTTACGCTAGATATTCCTAATGGAATGTTAGCTATGCTCCTTCTTAATTTAGAAATGAAAAATATTATAGAAACTTTACCAGGGAAAAAATATAAAATTGCAGGTAGCTATGAAAATAGGTTGGAATTTTAATGAAAAATTTAACAAAAATTTAATACTCAAAATAGTTATTTAATCAAATAAAAAGCGTATATTTGGCTAAATAACAAATTCACAGTATGAAAAATAAAAAAATAGAAGAATTAAATTCATCAAAAATACCTATTATTGTTTTTGATAAAAACCTAGAACAATTTAGAGACGTTGTTCTTTTCCCAGAGAAGTTGGCAAAAGCAAATGAAATCTTAAATAGAGTTGGACTTCCCAAAGTTTTGCAAGACCGTAAATAATACTCATATCGTAATTGGGGGGATTAGCTCAATTGGCTAGAGTGCTTGCCTGGCAGGCAAGAGGTAATGGGTTCAAATCCCATATTCTCCACAAATAAAATACAAAAACCTTATTTCTCTATTTTAGAAAATAAGGTTTTTGTATTTTGTCTAAATTATATTTTGTGTAATCTCTTAACTTGTTTTTTTATAACAGTTATAATTAACAACTATCATAAATTTAGTTGCTATAATCAACTAAATAATAATATTAGAATAGTACAATTTTTAAACTTTTAAAATCTAAAAATAATAACTTAATTAAAATGAATTTTCAAAAAATTTCTTTCTTCTCTTTTCTTATTTGTCAAATATTTTTAATAGAAAATATTACAGCACAAAAACTAAAAAGTATTGCACACAAACACAAAAATAATAAACGCCCTAAAAATATTATTTTGATGATTGGTGACGGAATGGGAACTGCACAAATCTATGCAGGACTTACCGCAAAAAAAGATAATCTTAATCTTAAAAGATGTACTCATATTGGTTTTAGCCAGACAAATTCTGCTGATAATTATGTCACGGATTCTGCTGCGGGTGCAACGGCACTTTCTATTGGGCAAAAAACTTATAATGGAGCTATTGGCGTTGATAAAAATAAAGTTCCACAAAAAACAATTTTAGAAACTGCAGAAAGTAAAGGACTTGCCACAGGACTTGTGACTACTTGTTCTATTACTCACGCTACTCCTGCTTCTTTTATTGCTCATCAACCTTCTCGTACTTTAGATGAGGATATTGCAAAAGATTTTCTCAAAACTGATGTTGATGTTTTGATTGGTGGTGGAAGGCATTTTTTTGAAGATAGAGTAGATAACATAAATTTATTTTCAATAATGAAAAAGAATAATTACCAAATTGTTGATAAAATGAGTGACTTGGATAAAATAAACAAAGGGAAAGTTGTTTATTTGCGTACTGACAGAGATACCATTATCAATAAAAAAACAATGAATACTTTTCCTAAAATCAGTGAAGGACGTGGAGAATACCTTTCTAATGCAGCATTAAAAGCAATTGAAATATTAAATAATAATGATATTAAAAATAAAGGCTTTTTTTTAATGATTGAAGGCTCACAAATAGATTGGGGAGGACACGCCAATAATAGTGATTATATTGTAAAAGAAATGGTTGATTTTGACAACTGTATTGGTAAAGTTTTGGATTTTGCGGAAAAAGATGGAGAAACTTTAGTAATTATCACGGCTGACCACGAAACTGGTGGCTATGCGCTTGTTGGTGGAAACCTAGAAAAAGGAGAAATTGTAGGAAAATTTAGTACAGACCATCATACTGGCGTAATGGTGCCTGTATTTGCTTTTGGAGCTGGCGCAGAACATTTTGCAGGAATTTATCATAACATAGAAATTTATAAAAAAATGATGCAGTTGTTTAAGTTTTAGTTTTTTATTATAAAATAATCATATGATAGGAAGCAAACTAAAAATCACATAGAATTCTTGTTTTCATAAATATTTTTATTAAATTTGTAAAGACACAAACTAAAAAATAGTAGGAATAAGTTAAAATGAGTAAAATAAAAATTAAAAATTTTGGAGCTATCAGAAATGGTTACACAGAAAATGGTGGCTGGTTGGATATTGAAAAAGTTACTATTTTTATAGGAAATCAAGGTTCTGGTAAAAGTACAGTTGCAAAACTTATCTCTACTTTTACTTGGATAGAAAAAGCACTTGTGAGAGGTGATTATGATAAAAAATGGTTTGCTAAGAAAAATAAACTACAAAATAATTTTTTAGGTTATCACCGTTTAGAAAATTATTTTAGTAATAACACTGATATTCAAACAGAAATAGAATATGAAGGAAATGCTTTTAACATCAAATATAAGGATAATACACTAGCTATTTCTGAAATAGAAAACAAAGAATATCATCTACCACAAATAATGTATGTGCCTGCGGAACGAAATTTTATATCTAATGTTAAAAATCCTAAATCTTTAAAACTTATCTCCTCTTCTTTGATTGAATTTCTGACGGAATTTGAAAATGCTAAAAATGCAATAAAAGGAGCTATTTCATTGCCTATCAATGATGTAACACTTGAATACGACAAATTAAATGATATTCTTAACATTAAAGGAACTGACAAGAATAATCATTATAAAGTAAGATTAAATGAGGCATCAAGTGGCTTTCAGTCTGTTGTGCCACTTTATTTGGTTTCCCAGTATTTGTCTGATATGGTTAAACAACAAGAAAATACGCAAAAATCAATGAGTGGTGAGGAGTTAGAACGCTTCAAAAAAAGTGTGGCAGCTATTTTTGAAAATGAAAACTTAACAGATGAACAACGCAGTGCTGCATTATCAGTATTATCTGCAAAATTCACTAAAACTGAATTTATCAATATTGTAGAAGAGCCAGAGCAAAATCTATTCCCTACCTCTCAATGGCAAATGTTGAAAAGTTTGTTGGAATTTAATAATAAAAGTAATGGAAATAAATTGATAATGACTACACACAGTCCTTATATCATAAATTATCTTACATTAGCAGTAAAAGCCTATAATGTTTCTGAAAAAATTAAAAGTATTACTAATCAAGATATTGGAAAAGAAAAAGAGGAAAAAGAGAAATTATACAAAAAATTAGAGAAGATTGTCCCTCTTAATTCTATGGTAAATCCTAGTGAATGGGTCATTTATGAATTAGATGAGAAAGATGGTACAATAAAAAAACTAGAAAATTATAAAGGTTTGCCTTCTGATGATAATTATTTGAATGATGGAATGAACACAACTAACGACTTATTTACAACTCTTTTAGAAATTGATGATTTATGTCAATAAACTTTTTTGAAAATTCCTGTAAAAATTTTTCTAGTTTGCAGGAATTTGGTCTTTGCGACAAACCTCACCCAATCAAAGAACCCGCATATATTGATGAAGAAAAGCAAAATATAGAAGATTGGATTGCAAAGGTAGAAAACAAAAATCAAATTTTGATAGATTTTTATGCTATTGATAATTGTGTAGAAATTTTAAGACCAAATGGAGAAACTGAAAGTAGTTGTGATGGAATGATTTGTTACAAAGATGTTTTTAACTTAGATAATATTATTTTTATTGAGCTAAAAAACAGAATGTCAAAGGGTTGGGTAAAAAAAGGTACTGAACAAATAAAAATTACATTAGAAATATTCATTAAAAATAATAATATAGGAAAATTTACTTTAAAAGTAGCGTATATTTGTAATAGACAGCACCCATCTGCTAATAATAGTAGTGTTGCAGAAATCCAAAAATTTAAAGATGAAACTGCTTCATTACTTAATACAAATGGTTTAAATAGTAAAGGCTTAAATTTGAAAATTGATTTAAAAGTTATTGTAGAATAAATGAATTATAACATAATTTTCAACTAAATTCAAAAATATTATGAAAAAAATATCAATTACATTTCTATTCTGTTTGTTTTTTGTCTTCAATGCGTTGGCGCAAGATAAAAGAATAAATCTTGGGAAAAATATCAATTCCCCTACCCTTACAGATTCAAATCCATTAATTGCCCCAAATGGACGTTTTCTATTTTTCAAAAGGGATATGCCAGTTACCAAATACGACATATACATTAGTTATTTGGAACTAGATGGAAGTTGGGGGGAAGCAAAGCCTGTCGCAGAACTAAATAACAAAGAAGTAAATGGTGTATTATACATTTATCCAGATGGCAATACTATTATTTTGAAAGATGCCTATTCTGGTAAAGATGGCTTTGCATTGTCTTACCGCACTTCTGAAGGTTGGAGTACACCTAAAAGTATTGAATTAGAAGAAAAACCTTCTGGTTGGGATAATCAGAATTGTAGTTTGTCTAGTGATGGCACAAAAGCCATATCTAAAAAAGGTGAATTTAGCATTAAAATTTGCATTAAAGTCCTTTTTGGTAATTTAGGGACTTTTATCTTCTCTCAACCTCTGTGGGGTCTGCCTCTGAAATAACTTCTGGATACAGAAATACCACATTATTATACATTTTTATTTCTTCTTGTGTTGCATTTTCTTTATTTTCAAGGAAATGCAACATTTTTTCTTCACTCCAACCCAACTCCTTTGCACGTACAGACGTGTAAGCTGCTTTTATTTGGTCAAGCACCAAAAGATAACTTGCATAATTTGTCCCTCTATCCCCTTTCAAGGAAATAACGCCTTTGCTTTGTTTACTGCTCTCATTTTTATCAGCATTGTTGATAAATTTTAAAATATTATCTTTAACTTCTGAAAGTGGTATTTCCTCACCATTCATCAAAATTTGATTTTGACTATTGATTAAAATATAGTTTGTGTAACGTATACCACAATAGACTGTATTTTCCCAAGCACATCCTTTCGGCAAAGTCATAGGAATTCCTTTTTGTGCAGGAATGCTTGTTGCCACCCAAAAGAAAATAACCACCAAAAATGCTACATCAGCCATTGAAGACATATTTATTTTTGATGTTTTGGTACTACGGAAGCCATTATTTTTTAGCATAAATTTATTAGAATAAAAAACTATTAATTTTCAAAATATGAGCAAAAATAATGCCTTTCTTTTAAAATCTATATTTAATTGCGTACAACACATATCTTGGAATTAATTGGACATTTTGCTGATAAAAAGTATAATTATTAAGTGACATCAAAGTATACTGATTTTGGTTGGTTATGTTATTGATAATCATACGGTAAGAGAGCCTTCCCTGCGCTGGATTATAGCTCAAAATAATATTATTGAAAATATAGTTTTTATCATTTATAATATACAAAGAATTATTACTTTCTAATAATACAGTCTTAGACAACTGATAATTGATATTTAAAAATAAATCTTTGGTAATATTAGCGGTCTTGATATTATTAAAAACAGACTGACCATAATTATACGAAAATCCAGCATCAAAATTAAAGCCACCTTTCAAATAAGTGGTAGCACTATATTTGATGTTGTGGGTATAGCTTTTCAAAATACTAAATTCACTAGAATTGATATTAACAAGGTTATTAGTCCAACTATTATTTATATCAATTTTAGAGGCGAGTTTTAATTTACGAGAATAATTGACAAGGCTCAAGCCAATATTATATGTTTCTCCTCCAAAAGTTTGCCTAAAAGTGCCAAAACTAAATTCATTATTAACTGTATTTTGGGTATTAAATATTGAGACAGATTTTATATAATTTGCGTTTGTAGTAAATGACAAGCGTTTTTCATCATTTCTAATGCTGTGTTGAAAAGATATTGAAGAATTTTTGAGTGGATTTTGGTAATTAGTGCCTTGTACAAAACTACGGTAATTTGTTAGTTGAAAATTATTTGTAAGTTGGTTAATCTCTGGTAATGTATTATTTTCAATATAAGAAGCAGAGAAAAATCCCCATTTGGTTGTTTTTAATGAAAAAATAATAGTAGGATTAAATATAAAAATGTTATGTTTTACATTATCCTCCTGACTGTTTTTCTGATTATTGATACCAAAAATAATATTTTGAAAACCTATAGTTGCCGTTAGTATTTTGTTTTTGGATAAATTATAACGCAGGCTATTATCAGAAGAAAACTTTAATTGTTTAAGTTGAATAGCATTTTGATATTGCTCAAATACTAAGTTATCTCCTTGATTATTTCCTAAATTATTAGCTACAAAAGTGCTGTTTATTCGTTCTGAACGGTATTCTGCGAGTAAACTATTTGAAATTTCAAATTTTTTAAATTTTGATAAAAGTTTACTTTTTCCTCCAAAATACAATAAATTATTTAAACTATGCTGAATAATTGGCGGAATAGTTGCATTACTTGCGTTACTTGTAGGAATATCTAAAAATTTATTCAAAAAAGGAGAACTTATTTCTGCTTTTTCATCAATATTATTGTTTCCAAAATAAAAATAATTATTAAGAATTTTGCTAGATGAAATTTTATTAGTATGATTAAGATGATTATAAAACGTATAATTTTGATACTTTGCAAATTGGTCTATTTGTGTTGTATTAAAAAGCAGGTTATTTTGAGTGCGTTCTGGGTTATTTTTGAAAACAAATTGATTAGTAATATAATTTTTTTCATTGCCTGTATATTTTAATTCTAATTCTATTGCAGATAAAATTTTAGCCTGCTGATAAAAATTCTCTTCTTTAAATTGAATAGGATTACTATCTAAATTATATTTAAGCAAAGATGTAGAGTTTTGTGTTTGTTTATCATTTGCCAAATAAGCCACACCACGCAAAGAAAGATGTTTTTTTAGTCTTTTATTGATGCTCAAAGAATTCAAAAATGAATTATTAAAAATGCTCTGTGTCTTGCTAAAAAAATTTATTTCGTTGTTATTGATGCTATAAATGTGATTAGTTTTATATTCGTAGCGGTCTATCCCAAACATATCCATTTGTATGGTGTTGTCGCTTATCAAAGTTGTTGCTTTTTCTCCAATATTATTGAAATCACCCAAGTAAAATAGTTTAATTTTCTTACGTAAAAGCCCCAAATTAACACTATTTTTCCAACGAGCATCAGATGTAATACCATCACCAAGTATTACACCTTTGCCAAGTCCTACATTTCCAAACCACACATTAGCAAGTCCTTCTTTGAGTTTAAGATTAAGAGCTACTTTGTCAGACGCTCCAAATTTTTTAAATATTGGATTATCTTCAAAATTATCAATAATTTGTATTTCTTCTAAAACTTTAGCATCTAAATTTTTTGATAATAATTTATAATTTTTGTCAAAAACATCTTCTCCTTCTATCAGCAGTTTGTCTATGGCTTTGCCGTGAGCTTTGATATTTCCTTCTTTGTCTATGGCTATTCCAGGTATTTTTTTGAGTACATCTTCAAGTGTTTGCTCTGTATTGTTGGTAAAGCCAGACACCACATAGGAAGTTGTATCTTGGGTTATTTTGATTTTCTTACCAGCTTCCACTACCACTTCATTAAGGATTTCAGCATTTTCTTCTAAAATAAAGTCAAAAATAAAGTTGAAGTTATTATTAGAAGTAGCAGAAATTTTCACTATTTGTGTTTTTTTATTGTATCCCAAACAAGAAACTTCTATAATAAGGCTGTCTATTGGTAGATTTTCTATTGGGATTTTTTTTAGTAAAATAGCATAATTACCCTTTTCTCCTGTAAAGTTATAGCCTAAATTATTTTCATTTTTATCCATAACTAAAACAGAGGCATTTTCAATGCCTCTGTTTTGTTTGTCTGTTATTTTCCCTTTGAATACTATATTTTGTTGAGAATACGCAAAAAAATAATAAAAAGAAAAGAGTAAAAATAATACATATTTTTTCATAGATAATATTTTCTACCAATTTGTTAAAGAATTTCTATGAAATTTTCCTGTATTGTGGTTTCTTTCATTT
The DNA here is from genome assembly GCA_025362415.1 of bacterium. Classification (GTDB taxonomy): domain Bacteria; phylum Bacteroidota; class Bacteroidia; order Cytophagales; family Thermonemataceae; genus JANYGM01. The sequence goes on along the minus strand of JANYGM010000359.1, from coordinate 1,323 downwards.
TCATATTAAATTTTTTAGCCACCATTATACTACGTTCATTTTGTTCTTTTATGTATTCTGCTTGTTTTTTAGCATATTCTTTCAAATTAATAAATTGCTTTTGTCCTTCCATTTTTTCGTTGAAAATTTTTGTTTCTACTTGTACGTTAGGCGCAGGATATTCAATACTTTTAAAATACCAATAAACATTTTTGTTCGTGTCGTATGCTTCTAAAATAAGTCCAGGAAGTCCGCCTAGTTTCCAAGGTCCGTAAGGCACAGGAATAGTTTTTGCAAACCAAGCTGTATAATTACGTCCCCTAAATGTGGTAGTTGCTTTCGTACAGTCAAATTTACCAATCTTTTTGGTTTCTTTATTATTGATTTTCCAATCAAAAGTAGGGATTTCTTCTTTCAAAAAAAACTTTGACATAGGAATAGGATTATCATTGGATAAAAGGATATTTTGCTTTTTATCAATAAGCACCTGATTCCCATTTGGCGTAACTTGCATACCCATAGAAATTACCCCACCAGAATCATCAGGTCTCTCAAATGTTTTCTTAACGTTTATATCTTCAGGCTTTTCCAAACTCGTTTTATTAGAAACATAGGCAATATTATTTTTATTGAATTTCAAAACGGCATTACAATCTTCGCCCACTGCATTCCCAGTAAATAACGCTTCAATAAAACCATAATTTACTATACCGTTTTGTGCAAAACTATTACTAAAGAATAAAAAAGATAAAAAGATAAGAGAATAAAGTTTATTTTTCATTTGGATAAATTTGAATGGGTTATAGGTATTTTTATTAAAAGTAGTAGCAAAATTTCTAGTTTTGCTACTACTATACTACGAACTGGAAGTAATATTTTCTAAAGTATTTCTATAAAATTTTCTTGTATTGTAGTTTCTTTCATTTTCATATTAAATTTTTTAGCTGCCATTATACTACGTTCATTTGTTTGTGTAATATATTCTGATTGTTTTTTGGTATATTCTTTCAAACTAATAAATTCTTTTTGTTCTTCCATTTTTTCATTAAAAATTTTTGTTTCCACTTGAACATTAGTCGCAGGATATTCAATACTTTTAAAATACCAATAAACATTTTTGTTAGTATCATACGCTTCTAAGATAAGTCCAGGAAGCCCGCTTAGTTTCCAAGGTCCGTAAGGCACAGGAATAGTTTTTGCAAACCAAGCTGTATAATTACGTCCTCTAAATGTGGTAGTTGCTTTCGTACAGTCAAATTTACCAATCTTTTTGGTTTCTTTATTATTGATTTTCCAATCAAAAGTAGGGATTTCTTCTTTCAAAAAAAACTTTGACATAGGAAT
>JANYGM010000346.1 GCA_025362415.1 bacterium | reverse complement strand
ATGAGACTTTGCACTATGAAATTTACAGCTTCCATTAGTTGGCTCCGCGTGCGTATGCGGGAACTTCTCTTTACTTCATGACACTCGGGAAATACAAAATTGGGCATTGGCGAAAATCTCGCCAATCTTTCTCTCTTTTGTTTTGCGACGGATGAATAGAGCTGATTGCTTAGATGGAAGCATTGGAGACACAATCCTTGATGACACCCCAACTCAGGCGGCAGTTTGAATAACTTTTATTTCGGGCAAATGTTGCGCCAAAAGTTCTCCCAACTTCAAAGAAACGGCTAGCGTTACTTTTTTCTCATAAGAAATTTTGCCTAATGCGCCTGGGTCAGAGCCTCCGTGACCTGCATCAATGACAATAGTTTTCATTTTATACTTTTGTGGCGTATTTTTTGCTAGATTTTGATTTTTTTGTAATATCTTTGTGCTTACAGAACAAAATAGCACAATTATTGTGAGCAAAAAAACATTTAGTTTAAAAGTTTTCATATTAGTTTTTGAGTTATTGAATTGCGTAATGATTTATAAATCATTATATTACTATATTTTACGTATTATAGATTATTAAAAAAGTTTTGACAAAATTAAAAAAAATATACGGATTATTGTTTTTCTTGTTGATTTTTATTAACATAAATTCTTTGCACGCACAAGATAAGCCTACAGGCAAACCTTTGCAGGTAGGACTTGATACGCTCAAATCCTCTCGTAAAGATACCTTACCCAAAAAGCAAGCCAAAGATGGCATCAAGACTACAATTTTTTTCAAAGCGAAAGATTCTATAGTTTCTGTCATTCCTGAAAAAGCAGGTATTTTATATGGTAACGGTGAGGTAAAATATGGAGAAACAAAACTTAATTCTGATATTATTAGGCTGAATTGGGGTAGCAAAATTGTCAAAGCTACAGGAAGAAAAGACTCCACAGGCAAAGTTATTGGAAAACCTGTTATTGTTGATGGTGCAGAAAAAATAGAATCTGACACAATCACCTATAATTTGGATACACAACGAGCTATTATTTATGGTACAGTTACCAAACAAGGGGAAGGTTTTATTACAGGAGAACGTGTAAAAAAACAAGCTGATGGCACAATGTACCTAAGTAATGGCTTTTATACAACTTGTAATTTAGTTCATCCGCATTTTGGCATTAGAGCAAAGAAGATAAAACTTACCAAAAACCAAAACGTGGTGGCAGGTCCTTTTAATTTGGAGATAATGGGCATTCCTACACCACTAGGATTTCTTTTTGGTGCTTTTCCTAAACCAAAACAAAAAACTTCTGGTGTTATTATACCAACTTATGGAGAAGCGCAAGGAAGCGGTTTTTATTTGCGTGGTGGTGGTTATTATTGGGCTATCAACGAATACATTGATTTAACTTCAACTATTGATTTGTATTCTTATGGCAACTGGGGCGCACAAATTTCTAGTAAATACACAAAAAGATACAGTTATGGTGGTAGTTTTGCACTAAATTATAGCAAGATTTTTACAGAAGTACCCACACTTGTAGAACGTGAAAAACAGACATTATTTAGTGTGTCGTGGTCGCATACTCCTGTTGCACGTGGCACAGGGCGTTTTTCTGCAAGCGTGAATGTTTCTAGCTCAAAATTTAGTAGTTTGCGTACTTTTGGCTTACAAAATCAGCTTACAAACACACAACAATCTACTATTTCGTACTCAAAAACCTTTAAAGGTACTCCTTTTAATCTTTCTTTGAGTGGAAGGCACAACCAAGAAAATAGCACAAATGTTGTAAATATCACTTTGCCTGACTTTAATTTTTCTGTCAATAGACTAACCCCATTTAAAGACCTTACAAAATCAACTTTCTTAGACCAAATAGGGGTTTCTTATACCTTAGGAAGCAGATTAGAGGTTACAAATAGAGTAACAGGCACGAGTGGTAGCGCAGGCGGACTTACCTTAGCAAATACTCGTAAAGATAGTATCTATAAGTTTAATTTTGAAAATCTGCCTAAATTCCTTAATAATTCTAATATTACTTTTACACACGCAATCCCTGTTTCTGCACCGTTTAAGGTACTTCGTTATTTTAATGGTTCTGCAAATTTCAATTTTAATCAAGTTATCAATACACAAAAATACCAATACACGTACTTAGGAGGGCGAAATTATAGGGTGGATACTATGCGTACCATTGGTTCTACCTATAATTATAATTTTGGGGTGAGTTTAGCCACCAATGTTTATGGTTTTTATAGGATAAAAGCAGGCAAATTACAAGTGATTAGGCACGTGATACAACCAAATGTGAGCTTAAGTTATGCGCCTGATTTTTCTAAGGATAAATATGGTTTTTATGCCAAAAACTTTGGTATTTTTACACAAAATGCTAATGGAACTTTGACAGAAGTAAAATTACCTTTGTATGCTAACACGCCTGCAGGCGGTGAAAACGGCTCTATTAGTTTTTCTATGCGTAATACTTTTGAGGCAAAACTGCGTCCTAAAATAGATTCTGCTGGCGCAAAATCAAGAAAATTGATGCTGTTAGATGAATTATCTTTTTCAGGAGGTTATAATCTTCTTGCAGACATAAAAAAGGGGCAAAGACCACTTTCAGCCATAGGAATTACGGCAAGAACTCGTATTGCAGGGCTATTTGATTTGAGTTTTAATGGTTCGCTTGACCCTTATGGCTACAAAGACACACTTATTACACAAGGCAACAAAATAATTACGCAACCTTTGCGTACTTTTGATTACGCTTGGAAAATTGGGCAAGGAATAGGAACTATCACTAATTATAGCATTGCAGTAAATACAAGCCTAAATCCTGATGTTTTGAAAGGGAAATCTAAACCAAACGCAGGAAATAATTTACTTAATAATGCTTTAAATAATCCTCTTTCCAATCCGCTTGCGCCTAATGCCACAGTTGGGCGTAGTGTAGCTGCCAATAATGATGTTTATATTGATTTTGATATTCCTTGGAATTTATCTATCAATTATAATCTTTCTTATACTCGTTTTTCAGATAACAAATTTGTACAAACTTTATCTTTTATGGGAGATGTTGCCCTAACTCCCAAATGGAGAACGGGTTTTAATACTAGTTATGATTTTGTAGGAAAAAGCATAACAGCAACCCAAATAAACTTAGCAAGAGATTTGCATTGCTGGGAAATGCGCTTTGATTGGATACCATTTGGGCTTTACCGTTCTTATAATTTTACTATCAATGTTAAATCAACATTATTAAGAGATTTGAAAGTTGATAGAAAACGTACTTGGTATGATAGATAATCTTTGAGGTGTGGAACAGGAAGTGTGAGGTAAATATTAATCCTTGACAACAAAAAATTATACCTTATACCTCATATTCCATATCTCATAATTTTTTTGGCAACATTATTGTATAAGTATTTTGAATATAATTATTTTTTCGTTATGTTTGTGTTTAGCTAATGTTATGCTGACATTATGCAATGATAAAGCCAACAAGATTTTCTATCTAAGTTTTTACAACTCTTTAATCTATTTTCTATGAAAAAGATAAATATACCCATTATATTATTAACGCTGTGCGTTACAGTTTTCTCAAGCATTACAAACCATTTGCTGGCACAATATCAGTCCAAAAAAGTGACTATCAAGACAGAAGACTACAAAGGTGAGGCGGAAGTTTGCACCAACTGCACAGATGTAAAGGCAGAAGTTAGCAAAACCTACAGATGGTTTTTGAATGGTGATGTCAAAGAATCAAAAGGTTCTTTTAAAGGAGAACTTTTGCACGGCAAACTAGAACTTTATAATGATGATGAGGGCAAAGGAAACAAAGAACTTATCTTTTCTGGTAATTATTCTGCTGGTCTGAAAGATGGCAAAAATAATAACTACGTTTTTGGCAATTTAGAAACTACTGAAACTTACGAAAAAGGAGCTATCAAATCTGCTGATTTTTATGATTCTGTTCACGTAGATAGACGCATTGAATATCTTTCAAGTGATGCTGCTTTTAGAAAAATAAAAATTTCTTATTTCAATAAAACAAATACCACACGCATAGAAGCAGAAGGCTATCAAACAGCTAACGCCAATACTTATTCTAATTTTTTCAATGGAAAATATAAGAAATTTTGTAGCTCTAAAAAAGATGGCAAGTCAGTTGAAAGGCTCAAAGAAGAAGGCAATTACACTAAAAATAGACGCTCTGGAGATTTCAAAATCTATTACGAAAATGGTGTTGTAGGGATTTCTACCTACGAAAAAGGTATCAAAATTAGTGAGAAATTTACCAAAGATGATAAACCCTACACAGGCATTGCAGAAGATTATAATCCAACGCAACTTAGAATGGACGAAAAGATAGAAATAAAAAATGGTTTGCGTGATGGCAAAACAGAAAGTAGCCCAGAAGGCATAAGAAATAAAGAAACTAAAAAACTTGTTTATACTTTTAAGAAAACTGTAATGTATAAGGCAGGTATTTCTGAAGGAAAAGACAACCTAAATGACTTTTTGAAAACGCAGAAAATAACAAGTGAAGTTGAGTTTTGCAAGCAGTGTGATGATAGAGGAAATGGGCTTTTTATAGACAGAATCCAATATACAGCAGATAATAATGCCATTGTTTATTTACAATTTCATAATATTGAACTTGTTTCAGGCTCTAATGTTTATACCCCTCCTCCAGGAGATAAAGAAGGTTTTAAAGCCATTGATAATAAAACAAAGAAGGTATTTGCAGCTAAAAATATCTTTGGTATAGAAGTAGACCCTTATAAAGACAACTTGGAGTATGGAGAAATGATTTTCTTTGCTATTGTGTTTGAAGGAATGACTGCAGACCATACGAATATTAGTTTTATTGAAGGTGATGCAGAAAATCCATACTCAACAGACCCAAAAACAGGCACTCAAATATCTAGTTGGGGTTGTTATGACTTAACCACGAAATAAAGAGGTACGAAGTACGAAAATTTTAATACTGTGATATTCATAAAAAAACTCCTTAAATTGAAATTTAAGGAGTTTTTTATTGTAACTGTTTGGGTAAATAATTACAAGTTTTTAATTTGGTCTGTACCGTAATGCAATGAAGGTCAGACCAAATTAAAAACTTGTAACTGCCAATCATATTCTAGCTTAAAATTCGTAAAATTGGTCAGACCTTCGTTGCACTACGGTACAGACCTATTTTACGAATTTTAAACTACCTAAACAGTTACTTTTTATTTATATTTCAAATTTCGCACTTCACACCTCACACTTCACACTTCACTCCTCACACCTCACACCTCAGAAGCTTCTTGCTAATTGTAGCATCAATTCATCTGAATAAATGCCTTTTTTGGCTGCTGTAAGTGTATTTTGCATCAAAGCGCAAACGGTCATTAGTCCTACGCCACCAGGAACAGGTGTAATATAACTTGCTTTTTGTGAAACTTCATCAAATTTAACATCTCCTTTGAGTTTGTAGCCACTTTTTTTAGTCAAATCTTCCACACGTGTAATGCCCACATCTATCACAATAGCTCCTTCTTTAACCATATCAGCCGTAAGAAATTCTGGAATACCAATAGCAGCAATAATAATATCAGCACTTTTGGTGAAAGAAGCAATATTTTCAGTCTGACTGTGGCACATTGTAACAGTACAATTTCCTATTTTTTGTTTTTGTCCCATCAAAATAGCCATTGGAGTTCCCACAATCTGACTACGTCCCAAAACAACACAGTGTTTGCCTGCAGTTTGAATATCATAACGCCCAAGCATCTGCAAAATACCAAAAGGCGTGGCAGAAATATAGGCAGGCAAGCCCTTTACAACACGCCCAACATTGATTGGGTGAAATCCATCAACATCTTTTTCTGGGGCAATGGCTTGTATGATAATATTATCAGAGATATGTTTTGGCAACGGAAACTGCACAATAAAGCCATCAACTTCTGGGTCATTATTGAGGTTTTGAATGATTTGGAGTAGTTTCCCTTCAGAAATAGTCGCAGGCTCACGTATAAGCGTGGAGCGGAAACCAACTTCTCCGCAAGCCTTTATTTTGCTTGCGACATACGTTTCACTTGCGCCATCGTGTCCTACCAAAATAGCTACCAGATGTGGTATTTTTCCATTATTTGCTTTGATTTTTTCTACTTCCAAAAAAAGTTCATTTTTGATTTGGGCTGAAAGGTATTTTCCGTCTAATAATTGCATTGAGAAATAAAATAGTGTTTTAGGAGTGCAAAGATAGCAATTAAATAAAATAATTTCTCCTATTGAGGTTTTATTTTTAATAGAAAACACTTTTTACTTCAAAATAGTTTTTACATTGTTTTAATTTTGGTTTGTTCTGTTGCTTTGTTTCTCCAACTTTTTTTCGTACTTTTGTATATGATTTTGGGCATATTTTCCTCGTATTTTATATGTTTTCAATACATATAAAGGGGAATTTTTATATCTGTTAAGCAACCTACCCACTAAATTCCAAGACTTTCCAAGAACATCTAATTGAATACAAAATGATGAAATTACTTTATTTATTTATTTTATTGTTCTTACATATATGCGTACCTATATATGCGCAAATGCCTATACAAACTACACAAGCAAACACCAGCAAAGATTTAATTTTTATCAAAAAAGTACGTATTAAAGAGCCTGTGCAGGTTTCTGCTGACCGTTATGGTAATATTTTTATAGCTGACAAAAATGGTACTATCTCCAAATATAAAAATAATGGAGATAGTATCACGGCTTATTCTCCTGCTATTAGGGCAAATATTACACTTTTGGAGGCGTGGGCAACATTAGAAACTGCTATTTTTTATCAAGAAAACCAAGAATTAGTTATTTTTGATAGATTTCTTACATTCAAACAAAGCATCAAAATAGACGACACAATGGCAGGATTTGCAAGGCTTGCCACACTTGCAACTGACGGAAATATCTGGATTTTTGATGAGGTGGATTTTAGCCTAAAAAAATATAATACACGCACTAAAACCATTATTTTGCACACACCCTGTGATTTACTTTTTCAGAAAAAAGAGTACAACTTGTTGTTTATCAAAGAATTAAACAACTTGGTTTATTTGGTTGATAAAAATAATGGTATTTTTTTATTTGATAATTTTGGTAATTACAAAAAGAATATCTATATTGCAGATGCTAAGTCTGTTTTTATAGCAAATGACTATATTTATGCCTTGCAGAATAATAAAGAAAATAAAGAAAACCTTAAAAATAGTAACAATAAAATTAGTGTTAATTACGTTTATAACAATATCAATAATATCATAACTCAATATAATACGCCTATTGCCCAAAATTACAAACCTGTAGACTACGAGCTTGTAGCGGTATCTGACAACAATTTACTGCTTTTTACAAAAAATGAAATGTATATTTTTAAAATGAAATAACTTTTTACAAAATATTTATCAATCATTTTTATAGTAAAAACTACATCAGAGTATTTTTGGCAAGGTTTTGGTTATAGTATTTTCAAATTGAAAATTATACTAACAATTCCTAGCTAAAATGAAAAAAATAATCACACTACTAACCCCCAAAAGCATCTTAAAGAGTGCTTCACTCGCTTTGTGGCTCTGTGCAGGAATTATCCTTACACAGCCTACCCTCTTGCAGGCAATGCAAACGCCTATGATTATAGAGCCTGCTACAAATGAGGACGACATAAATACTGAAAATAATACCAATAACATTGTACAAAATTATTCTAATAATATTGATTTTGAAGTACGTGCGCTTGGAAACAGACGTTTTATGGTGAGTTTTATCAATAAAGATTCTCGTGTGCATATACGCATCTATGACGTGATAGGAAATCTTATAAAAGAAGATAATACTACACAAAGAGGGCGTTTTTCACAAGAATATGATATGTCAAAATCAAAATCAGAGGTTTATATCGTAGAAGTGGGAGATACCAAATATAGTACCACCAAACGTATATTCTTAAATTAAGTATAGACACAAATAAAGCACATAACAAACGGAGAATAAGTATTTGTTCTCCGTTTTTTTAATAAATTTAATACCCAAAAACAATAAAATGAATACTTATATGAATAAAAATATCCGTAAAAACACTTCTAAAAACAGCTTTTTCCTTGCTTTATTTTTGATGTTTTTTATGTCAATTTCTTTGCAGGCGCAACAAAATGACAAAAAAAACATTATTTATGGAAAATGGAAAGTAAAGAAAATTGAAATCCCTAGTATGGAGCAAAAAATAGCTAGTGCATCAGCTACGGACAAAGAAAAATTTAAGGCAGAAATGCTTATGGCAGCCAAAAAATCATCTTTTGAGTTTGATAAAAATGGTAATTACCGTATTTTTTTTAATGGAAATTATGAAGCAGGAGAGTGGAAAGTAAACGACTACGGCTCAAAATTGTTTGTAAAAAAGTCGCTAGGCAATGGTAGTTTGGACAAAGAAGACCAAATTGGTATAGAACAACTTTCTAAAAATACAATGGTTTTGCTAAATGACTACGAAACAGGAGAAATAGTACGTATCACTCTTTATAGATAACTTTAAAATTCACAAAAAAGACTAATCAAAAAACCATTTTTTTAGCTCAATATAATGCAAAAAATCCTTATTACAGGCTCTAATGGGCTTTTGGGACAAAAATTAGTAGAACTTATTGCTCAAAAAACAAATTATCAGCTAATTGCTACTTCTCGTGGCGAAAACCGTCTGAATTTGCCTCACCTCAATTATGAATATCATTCACTTGATATTACTAAAAAAGAAGAGATAGAAACTGTTTTGAATAAGTTTTTGCCTAATATTGTTATTCATACGGCTGCTATGACCAATGTTGATGAGTGTGAAACCAATAAAGAAGGTTGTTGGGAGCAAAATGTTGTGGCAACTGAAAATATAGCGCAATTTTGTGCAAAAAAAGGCATTTTCTTACTTCATCTTTCTACTGATTTTATTTTTGATGGGAAGAGTGGACCTTACAAGGAAAATGACACGCCCAACCCCATTAGTTATTATGGAGAAAGCAAATTAGCTGCTGAAAAAGCTCTAGAAAATACTTTTAAAGACATAAATACAAATTTGTATGCCATTGCTCGTACCGTTTTGGTCTATGGTATTGCGCAAGATATGAGTAGAAGTAATATTATTCTTTGGGTGAAAAAATCTTTGGAAGAGAGAAAAAATATAAAGGTTGTTGATGACCAATGGCGTACGCCTACACTTGCGGAAGACTTGGCAGAAGGTTGTTTTTTGATAGTTTCTAAGAAAAAATCAGGAATTTTTAATATAGCAGGCAAAAATTTGCTTACACCATATCACATGGCTATGGCTACGGCTGATTTTTTTGATTTACCTTCTTCTTATATCACCAGAGCAGATTCTTCTACGTTTTCGCAACCTGCAAAAAGACCTCCAAAAACAGGGTTTATTTTGGATAAGGCTATCACCACACTAGAATATCAGCCACACAGCTTTATAGAAGGACTTTCTATACTTAAAAAGCAAATAGCTAACCAAGAGATAAAAGAAGTGTAAATTATGAACGAATAAGTAAGTTTATGTTAAACTTACACAAATCTATACATATAAAGTGAATATATTTTAATTTTTCAACTCTTGAATGCTTTTAAATGCCTTCAAGAGTTTTTTTAATACAATTAAATATGCCTATTCCTTACGAAATCCATCTGACTATTGCAACATTATCAGCAGAAAAAATGCCTTTTTTTGTTGATTTATGCCAAAATCAAACAGGAAAAGCTATTTTGATAGCACTTGCACAAGGAGAAAATTTGCAACAACCAATGTTTACAAAAGTTGTCTTTGAAGAAAATCTAAAAAATGTTATTGCAAAAAGCAACCAATATGCAAATGTTTTTATAGAAAATAATTTTGCTATAAAACGCCTTAAAATAGAAATTCCTGCGCAATATTCGTATCTTTATACAGAAAATAACACTGTAAATTCTATTGATTTTAAGCCTTATTTTGAATGGCACGCAAAACTTTCTACTTTAATCAATGAGGGGGAAATGAAAGTTTTATTAACCATTTGCCAAAATAATAAAGTACATTTATCCAAAAATAGCCTTAAAAATGAGGAAAACACTCGTTTTATCACACTAAGAGAATTTGGAAATAAAGATGTTTTTGAACAAAGAATTACTAATCTTTTGGGAAATTTCCAAAAAGAAAATTTTATTATTCAAAAACAACAAGCTGAATATTGCATATATGATGATAACACAATGCTTGATAAGGGTTGGCTGACTGACTAAGTACCAAGTTTGAGGTACAAAGTATAAAACATCTAACTGTTTAGGTAGTTAGAATTTGATGTTTGCAATTTAGCAAAACATATTATCTTTGTATTATGAAATTTCACAATATAATTTAACCAAATGCAAAGTGTTTGATATTCCTGCTGGAAGGCAAAATATGCCCTTATATGCGAACAAGTAAGCAAAGAAAATCCTTCTTGCCAGACAAAGGTAGAAATCCAACTTCACGACTAGCCAATGGCTTTTGTAAAGTTGGATAGTTTTTTAGGTGCTACTTTTCTTATGCTTGCGGAATGCTTGGATAAGCTGATAAATAAAATATTTTTCGTATCTGTTTAGGTTTGTAGATACGCACCGCAGTGCGTATCCACATAGAACA